>JBDRLK010000713.1:0-6585 GCA_043813155.1 Pseudomonadota bacterium
GGATTATGGAGCCCGCTGAATGTCTTGATTATCCTTGAAACTTACGATAATACTATTTCAATAAATACTATAAGAAAATTATATTTATACGAGATAGGTGGGACCCTGAAAATTATGTGTATAATATTCAGGGCTAAAGCCCCGCACTACAAGCAATTTGACGTGTTACCTTGATTTGAACCATGCCAAAAGTGCTCTGACACCTTTTGCCATCGCACCACCCCCTGGAAAATATGTTGAAAACCGGGATGCAAATCAGTATGATATTGCCGAAAAGTCAGAAATCATGGAAAACGGCGAGCGAAAAAAAAACCTGACCACGTCCCAGGCCGCGAAGCTGCTGTCCGTTTCATCGGACACGATGCTGAAATGGGTCAGGGCGGGAAAGATAAAAGCCACCAGGACCCTGGGGGGGCACTTCAGGATACACATCGATGACCTGGGTGTCGGGCCGGCTGACGAATCCGGAATCGGTCCTTCCAGGGACAGAAAAGAGTCCGCTTTTCAATACTGCTGGGAGTACCTGCCCGGTGATGGAGAGCCTGCCCCGGAGTGCAAGGAGTGCATCGCTTTCCGTTCCAGGGCGCGGCGGTGCTACGAGCTGAAAGACCTGCCCGGCGGGATCGGCTGCCTGCAGCTTTACTGCAAAGACTCGTGCGATGACTGTGATTATTACAAGGTCGTCATGGGACGGGAGCCGCACGTTCTCGTGTTTGGAAAGAGGGACAAGCTGCTCAGGGGCGATGAGGGGCAGGACGACGCAGACGGCATCGAGATCAGGTTCGTGGATACCGAATACAACTTTGCTCTGGCCGTCCAGGATTACCGGCCTGATTACATTGTAATGGACTGCTCGTTCGGCAGGAAAAGGATTGATTCCCTGTGTGCCAGCCTGGAAAGCGACGACAGGATTCCCGTGGCCAGGATAATCCTGGCATCCAGAACAAGGAAGCAGCGCGATTACTGCGCCAAGCCGATTTTCGGTTGGATAAAAAAGCCTTTCACCATAGTGCAGGTCACGGAATTCATCGAAACAGCCTCGCAGTAACCACCGGATCAAACACCATTATCCCCTAAAAACCAGAAAACATCTACAAGCCGTATATTTGCAGAAAAGCAGCGGTGATCGGTTTTTTTAATGGCGTGCTTGACAGAGCCCCGGTTTATGCTTATATAAAAATACAGAAAACACAGAAATGACAGAAAACAGTGCAAGAAAGCGATTCCTGACCACGTCCCAGGCCGCGCGCCTGCTTTCGGTCTCGCCTGACACTGTTCTGAAGTGGGTCAAGGCCGGTAAACTCAAATCCCACAGAACCCTGGGCGGCCATTTCAGGATTCACATCGATGAGCTGGAAAATCTCTCATCCCTGGATATCAGCGAGCCGGGAGTGTCGGACCGCGTATTCGGCCACTCGGCATATCAATACTGTTGGGAGTTTCAGCGGGCCGGCGGCGAGCTCAAGCCGGAATGCGAGGCTTGCATAGCCTATCGCTCAAGGGCGCGGCGCTGCTACGAGCTGCGCCAGCTGCAGGAAGATTCGGGCTGCAGGGGGCTTTTCTGCGAAGCATCATGCGAGAGGTGCGATTTTTTCAGGATGATGAACGGCAAGGGCTCGAATGTGCTGATTTTCGGCGAGCTGGGAAAGCTTCTGAAAGACATCGCCGGGCTGCGCGACTTGAAGGGCATGAATGTCATGTTTGCAGGGAACGAATACAGCTGCGCCCTGCTGATCGAGGATTTCAGGCCGGACTATATCATCATCGACTGCTCGCTCGGAAGCCGCAGAACCAAGGAGCTGTGCGCGAGCTTTTTGGGCGACGAAAGAATTCCCGTCACCAGGATAGTGCTCGCGTCGAGAACATCGAAGCTGGGCAGGTATTGCGACAAGGAGGTTTTCGCGTGGATAAAAAAGCCGTTCACAATAAAACAACTCAAAGATTGCATCGAAGGAGTGACACATGCCGGATGAAATGACGATTAACAGCAGCAGGCTTCGCCTGGTCAGGGGCGACCTTACGGACATGGACATGGAGGCTTTCGTGTTTTACGCGAGGGACGACCTGGAGCTGGGGTCGGGGTTCGGAACGGCCATCACGCTTCGGGGAGGGCCGACGATTTCGGAGGAGCTCAAGAAGATGAAGAAGCTCGAACCGACCCACGCCGTGGTCAGCTCGGCCGGCGAGCTGAAGGCCAGGTACATCATCCACGCCAACGGACCGAAGTTCCAGGAAAAGGACATGGAGGGGAAGCTCGAGAAGACCATCCTCAATTCCCTGAAGCAGGCGGAAAAAAAAGGCATTAAAAGCATTGCCTTCCCTCCCATGGGCGCCGGGTTTTACGGCGTGCCCCTGCCAACGAGCGCGAAGATCATGATCCGGACCATATCCGAGTACCTGGCGGGGGAAACGAAGATCGAAGACATTGTCATCTGCCTGATCGATAACCGGGAGCTCAAGGCGTTTCAGGAGAAAATGAAAACCAATGGCAAAGAGGAGAAGCTATGAGCGATTTATTGCATTTAGCCGAGCACAGGGTTCAGGAGGTTGCACTCTTATTCATGGGGACCGTCTACACCTTCCGGCTGATCTGGCTGTTGCGCTACAAGGCAGGCAAGGAGCGGCAGCCGCCGACAGGGTTGGGCGACACGACGCCAAGAAAAGGGGTAGTGTATTCATGGTTCAATATCTTCATGCCCTGGGCCATGGAGAGCACGCGCACCAAATTCTTCCTGTACCTTCAATTCGGTGTTTTCCACCTGGGCGTAACAGCGGCCATCATCCTTTCGGTCCTGATCCCCTATTGGCCTGAAATCATGAAGGATCCGACCGTTGTCCTGTTTTTCCAGGTCTTCATCGGGGGCGCCTTTGTCGTGGGCGTGATACGCATCGTGCGCCGGGTCGGAAGCAGGTTCATGCGCGCCATCAGCTCACCCGACGATTATTTCTCCCTGCTGCTCCTGACGACCTGGTTCGCTTTCGCCTTTCTCTCTGTGCCGAACAGGACGGACATGGGCGAATGGCATCTTCTGACGTACTTTTTCCTGACTGCGTTTTTCCTCGTTTACGTGCCGTTCAGCAAGATATCGCACTACCTGTATTACCCGTTCACCAGGTACTACCTGGGAAAAAGCCTCGGCCGCCGGGGCGTCTATCCCGTCAGGAGGTGAGCCGGAGCGGAGACGGGCGAATGAAATGAATGGAAAATGAATATCGAAAAAACATGGATTGGAGAAACCAATGGCATCCGATAATAGATCGTACAAAGCGCAAAAAGTCATCGACAGGATGGGTCAGAAGCTCAACCGCCAGGTCGTGGGCTCGCTGGTGGCCTGCGTCCATTGCGGCAATTGCACGGATTCGTGCCATTACGTTATGGCCAACCCGGACGACCCGACCTACGCGCCGGCCTACAAGGCCGACCTGATCCGCAAGTTCTTCAAGCGCCACTACGACTGGACCGGCCGGGTCTTTCCCTGGTGGGTGAAAGCAAGGAGCCTGTACACGGACCAGGAGCTGGAAGAGCTCAAGGACACGGTGTTCGGAAAATGCACGAACTGCAGGCGGTGCACGATCAACTGCCCCATGGGCGTTGATTTTGCAACCTTTAACAGGATGGCCAGGGGGTTTCTCGTGCACGTCGGCATCATGCCGGAAGGCGTTGCCGTGGTGAGCAAGGACCAGTGGGAGCTCGGGAACCAGATGGGCGTTCTCAGGGAGGATTATATCGACACGCTGGAGTGGCTGTCCGAGGAGCTCCAGGAAGAGATGGGCGACCCGAACGCCAGCATCCCCATAGACAAAAAGGGCGCCAACGTGGTCTATGCCATCAACCCCCGCGAGATCAAGTACGACCCGCGCATGATCTCCGACGCGGCCAGGATCTTCTACCTTGCCGGGGAAAACTGGACCATGGCGAGCGAGGGCTGGGACAACACGAACTTCGGGCTCTTTTCCGGGGACGACGATCTGGGAGGCGCGTGCTCGAGGAGGGTTTATGAAAAGACAAAGGAGCTGGGCGGCAAAATCCTGGTGGCTTCCGAATGCGGGCACGGCTACAGGTCCACGCGCTGTGAAGGCCCGAACTGGGCGCAGATGGACGTGGATTTCAAGATGGAAAGCATGGTGGAAACCATGCTGCGCTACATCAAGGAAGGCCGCATCAGGGTGGACAAGGCGAAAAACCGGGATTCCGTCACCTACCATGATTCCTGCAACTTCGCGCGCAGCTGCGGAATGACGGAGGAGCCGCGCGAGGTCCTGGGCCTCGTGTGCGCCGATTTCAGGGAGATGGTTCCCAACCGCGCCGAGAACTACTGCTGCACGGGCGGCGGCGGGGCCATGTCCATGTCCGAGTACACGCCCCGCAGGCTCAAGTCTGGCCGGGCCAAGGCCGATCAGCTGAAGGCAACGGGAGCAACGTACGTCGTGACTTCCTGTCACAACTGCGTGGACGGCCTTTCCGACGTGATCAAGCACTACAAGCTGGACATGAAGGTCACGCAGCTCGTCAATCTCGTGGCCGACGCCGCGATTGTTGAGAAGAAGGCCGCGGTGGAGGTCAGGGAAGCGCCCAAAGCCGCCGAGGCCGCGCCTCTCGAGGGTTACAGGATACTCGTTGCGGACGACGAGCCCGATTTCGTCACCTTCATCTCGACGGTGCTGGAGGACAACGGAGCGACGGTGCTGCAGGCGTTCGACGGCGACAATGCCATCGAGCTGGCCCGCAGGGAGAAGCCCGACCTCTTGACGCTCGATATTTCAATGCCCGGCAAATCGGGCGTGGAGGTCTTCGAGCTTCTGCGAAAGGACCCCGAGCTGAAATCAATGGCCGTGTGCATCATCACGGGCAATCCCGATTTGCGCCGCCTGATCTACGAGCGGCCGGTCCCGACTCCCGAAGGGTACATGGACAAGCCGATCGACGAGGACCGGCTGCTCTTGAACATCAAGAAGATCCTGAAGCCGGGAAAAAAGGATTAATGCCGGAAATTCAAAACATATTGGAATGAGGGGACAATGAGTGATATCTACAGGCAATACTTCGAATCCCTGCCATGTTTTCTGACGGTCCAGGACAGGGATTTCAGGATCATAGACGCCAATACGAGCTTCAAGAATAACTTCGGGGAATACGAGGGCAGGTACTGCTACCAGGTGTACAAGCACAGGCCGGAAAAGTGCGAGGTCTGTCCCGTGGACAGCACGTTCCGCGACGGAAAGCCGCATCGCAGCGAAGAGCAGGTCACGACGCGCGAAGGCCGGCAGATCTGGGTGGTTGTCAACACGACCCCGATAAGGAATTCCTCGGGCGAGATTACCGCGGTCATGGAAATGTCCACGGATATCGACGAAATAAAAAACCTGCAGGAGGAGCTCAAGGAAAGCCAGGTGCGTTACCGGCTCCTTTTCGAGGAGGTCCCCTGCTACATCTCGATCCAGGACAGGGATTTGCGGATCGTCGACGCCAACCGAATGCACAGGGAAGCCTTCGGAACGTCCTACGGCAGCAAGTGCTACAAGGTCTATAAGCACCGCAGCAAGGAATGCATGCCCTGCATCGTGCAGGACACATTCAAAGACGGCGCGGCCAGGACCACGGAGGAGGTGGTCAAGCCCGTCAACGGCAGGCAGATGAACGTGCTCGTCCACACATCGCCGATCAGAAACGCCGACGGCACGATCGGAAAGGTGGTCGAGATGAGCACGGACATCACGGCCATACGCGAGCTCCAGGACAAGCTTTCATCCGTGGGGCTGCTCATCGGCTCGATCTCGCACGGCATCAAGGGGCTCATGGGCGGGCTCGACGGAGGCATCTACCTGGTGAACTCGGGCCTGCGGAAAGACGACAGGAAGCGCATCGACCAGGGATGGGAGATGGCCATGAGGAACGTGGCGCGCATCCGCTCCATGGTCATGGATATCCTGTACTATGCCAAGGACCGGGAGCCGGACTGGCAGCCTTTGGGGGCATCGGCCCTGGCGAAGGATGTCTGCGAAATAGCCGAAGAACGGGCGAAAAACCTGAACATAAGCTTCACCTGCGATATCGACGACAATGCGGGCAGCTTCGAGGCCGACCCCCAGGCCGTCCGGTCCATGCTGGTGAACCTCGTGGAAAATGCTCTTGACGCATGCAGGATCGACAAGCGGAAAAAGGACCACCGGGTCGCCATCGGGCTCAAGGGAACTGCGGATACGGTCCTTTTCGAGGTCTCGGATGACGGCATCGGCATGGACCGGGAAACGCGCGAGAAGGCCTTCAGCCTCTTTTTCTCGTCCAAGGGGGCGGGCGGCACGGGGCTGGGGCTTTTCATTGCCAACAAGATCGCCCAGGCGCACGGCGGCAGGATCAAGCTGGAATCGGAGGAGGGCGAGGGAAGCACGTTCATCGTAGAGCTGGGCAGAAAACGTCCCCCTCAACCAGAGGGCCCTGTTGTCGAAGCCGGCCGGCCAGGCATCTAGCGCCTTCCAGTCAATTGGAAAAAGGGGTCTGTCCCCTTTTTCCGTGGAAACAATTCCGGGCTTCCATTTCCAGCCTTTATTGAATAGTATGAAGAAAACTGGAGGTAATCCATGGAA
>JBDRLK010000714.1:0-3521 GCA_043813155.1 Pseudomonadota bacterium
CGTGGGGAAAGAAGGGAAGGGATCGTCGCCGAGCTCCCCGCCTGGCTCTGCCTCGAGTTCCATCTGCTCGAGCGGCACACGGGCCGGATCGGTGGTGGGCAGACGAGGATGCTCGAGGATGGCCGCGCCCACGGGCAGGTCGGTGAGAAAAACCCCTCGACCATGGCTGCACCGCACAGGCTCAGCGGGTGTCAAAGCGGCAGCAGGCGGCAACATCCAGGTAGGCGAGAAGGCCGTTATAGCGGATAGAGCCCACGAACCTGTAGGTATTTTCCGGATCGGTGCTGAAAGGCTGGCACCAGGGGCTGCAGTCCGTGCCGCCGCAGGCAAAACCGTCGGAAGCAAGACAGAGCCTGTTATAGTCGTCCGCCCGGAGGCTGTAGGCGCATTCGGGATCATAGCCGCAGGAATTGTCGCAGCACTCCCATTCGCACCCCCTTTCCGTGCACATAAGCATGGCCGTAGGCCTGCCTTCAAAGGCCACCAGCGTCCCGGCGTCCGGCCTTGTCGGCGCCAGCTCGTACGGGCCGACGTAGAGGTTTTGCAGGGCCAGGACCGGCACATCGCCGCAGGCACCCGAAGAAAGCGGCGGGAGGGACAAAACAGCACCATTGAATATCACTCTTTTTATCATGGCTGCTCCTCCTTCTCGTGGGGAAATTTAGTTCACATGCTGGTTCGATGTAAATATCAGGCTCTCTTGCGCCTGGCGGGAGAATGGAGCTATGATGAATCAAATTCCTGCAGCCTGTCTATGAAAAAAAATGATGTCGCATGCTGCGCGAAAGGAGATGCACATGCCGGGGAAGAAGAAACGATTATCGAACAGGGCCTTAACGGCAGTGGCGTTCGTCCTGCTCCTGGGCAGCGCGCCCGGGTCTTTTGCATTGCCGGCAATGAAAGCCGGGACCCCGTTTCCATTCGTGCGGGCGGCAGCCAAGGCCCCGCAGGTGGAGCCGGTCGACAAGCTGAAAGAGGCAGGCGACCTTGAGGGGCTGATCCGGCTGTTGGGAGACAAAGACAAGAAAGTCGCCAAGGCGGCATCGATGGCCATCGAGTCCATGGGCGCCGGGGCGCTGGAGCCTCTTTTCATGGCCCTCGACAACGAGGATCTCAAGGGCAGTGTGCAGAAGTGCATCAAGGCCATTGGCATACCCGACGACCTCTTTCCGGACAGGACGGATGCGTTCAACGCCCTGTATTCAAAGCCCGTGAAGCTTTCCTCCGCCGAGCTGTCCAACGTGTCCGGAGACAGGTTCGTTTACAGCGACGCGGACAAGAAAATCATTGCCGTGAACCTGAGAACCGGCAAGGACATCTGGTCCCATGAGGTTGAATACGTGTCCAGCCCGCTTGCCGCTTCGGACGGCATCGTTGTTTTTGGAGAGGGCGCCAAGTGGGGCAACAAGGACCACAGGGTAACGGCCCTGGACCTGGCAACGGGCTCCCTCAAATGGAGCTTTCCCCTCAAGTCGTACGTCAGGGTCGAGCCGGTCGTCACGGGCAGGACCGTCGTTGTTGCGACGGAAACGAACAGGATCATGGCCATCGACGGAGAGAGCGGGAAAGCACTGTGGGAGGTTCAGCCGGGCCTGAAGGAGCCGACCTCCCTGGTGCGCGGCGGGGACATGGTGTTTGTCACGGGCAAGGACTACACGGTCAGGGCGATGAAAATCGAGGACGGAAAGACGGTCTGGAAGCTCAAGCTGCCGGTTTTCGGAAGCCAGTTCCAGGAGGATCTTGCCAATGCAATGTACGAGAAGTGGGTCAAGGAAGGCAAGCCTGGAACGCAGATGGAAAAGGCGGAGTGGATCGCGGCAAAGCTCAAAAGCATCAAGAAGGAGGCCGTGGAGACGAGCTTTGACAAGCCTTTTCTCCATGTCCGGGAGAACGATCTGTACGTGGTGTACAGGGGATTCCTTGTTGCCATGAGCGGCGTCGACGGGTCCGTCAGGTGGAGCCATCTCGGGGGGGGCATCAAGCATGTCATGGCCACGCCATCGACGATTGCATTCCACCACCTGTTCAGGCTTTCTGTTCTCGATGCGGGCAGCGGCGCGCCCAGGTGGACAAAGGACTTCGAAGCGGTTCACAGCGGGTACCTGTATGTGGAAAGGGGAGTCGTGTACTACATCGGTCCCGGGGCAGGAAAACCCATTGAAACGCTCTATGCCATGGACGAGGGAACGGGCAAGGCCCAGGTGAGTCAAAAGATCGATGCCGTGGAATCC
Organism: Pseudomonadota bacterium; assembly: GCA_043813155.1. Taxonomy (GTDB): domain Bacteria; phylum Myxococcota_A; class Polyangia; order DRWM01; family DRWM01; genus JBDRLK01. The sequence goes on from JBDRLK010000714.1 coordinate 2,232, forward strand.
CTGAACGGAAAGCTGGCGGTCAAGGACGGGATCGTTCTGATCAAGTTCTGGAGCGCAATAAAGGCTTTTTCAGCAGTTGATCCGGTCTTCTCGGGCATTGCCATGTGCGATAACGAGGCGCTCATAGCCGATCTCCTTGCGAACAATAACGACAGGGTAAGAAAATACGCCATGATCGCCCTGGCCCGCAGCGGCGGGAGCGCCAAGCTCTACATGAAGCTGCTCGAAGACAAGAGCCGGGACGTCAGGAGGCTCGCAATCGAGGAGCTGGGCAAGTCGAGCGGCAAGAATGTTGTTGCAAAGCTAATCAAGTCGATGGAAGAGGACGAGCCCAACATGTTCGCCGCGTACCAGGCCCTCGAGGCGTTGGACGCCAAGTGGAAGGCAAAGGCCGCCAAGGAGACGCTGGCCGGGGTTGAAAGGATCGAGGCGCTCAAGAAGGCCATAGATGCGTACGACAAAGCGGACCTGGATTTGAAGGTGAATGCATACTGCTTCGCCCTGTCCCAGGTCGTCTACTGGGGGTTGCAGATCAAGGTCGCGGAGCTGGCCAAGGGCCTGGGTGATAAGTTCGCGACCGTCGGCCTTTCAACGCTCAAGGAAGAGCTGCAGAACTGGCAGGGAAAGGCGAATGCAGCGTCGGCCTCCGACAAGGCGGCGTGCCCGGCGCAGCAGAAGGCAAGAGAGAAGAAGTTCGAAGAGCTCAAGGCGCTGTACAACAGCTTCGAGGGCGCGTGGAAGGCCATGGCAGGCCAGATGCTGGAGCATTACAACCTGCAGGTCAACTGAGCCGGCCTTCAAAGCAGCATGTGGCCCTTGAGAAGGATGATCCACTCGGCGGTGGCGGGGTCGGCGATAAGATATTTCATCGAGGTTTTCTGCTATTGTTTTAACTGTCCCCCGGCACCTGTCAAGGGGGACTATCAGGTTTGGAAAATGGATTCAAGGAGGTAAGGAGGGGCTTTGAGGCGGAGCCTGAAAATCCACGAAACCGGGTCAACTTCAAATCTTTGCAGGTTTGCGGGTTTTGTCAAGGGAAAATGTCTCCATTTTCCCTTCAAGGCAACACAACTCTTTGCTGCAGGTAAACAAGCGCCTTCACTTGCAATGTATAAGGACACCATGTAAGCTGATTATTGCAAGGGGCGAATGCTGAACCGGAGTCACTATCAACTGGCTGCACGTGATTCGTCACTTGCAGGCGTCTCATTTATTCTGAAGGCGCTCATACAAGGAGGTGTGACATGCGCTGGTTGACCGGATCGTCTTTCGTCTTTCCGATCGTGTTGT
>JBDRLK010000715.1:0-17405 GCA_043813155.1 Pseudomonadota bacterium
TGACCGGCCGCGGGCTGACAAAGAAAATCTTCCCTTCCGTTGTCGGATTCACGGAGAAGGGCAAGCGCCTTGTCGGTCACATTGCAAAGCGCCAGGCCATTACGAATGCTGAAAACACGGTCTACGCCGTTAAAAGGCTCATGGGCAGGAAATGGGATTCCCAGGTAACGGAAACCGCCAAGGAGGCCTACCCCTACAGGCTGGTGCAGGGCCCTCACAACGACGTAAGGATAAAAATCAGGGGAGTCATTTACTCGCCTCCCGAAATTTCAGCCATCATCCTTCAGGAGCTCAGAATCATTGCAGAGGAATACCTTGGCCAGGAGGTGCACAAGGCCGTTGTCACCGTTCCCGCCTATTTCAACGACAACCAGAGGCAGGCGACCAAGGACGCGGGACAGATCGCCGGGCTGGACGTGATTCGAATCATCAACGAGCCCACTGCAGCCGCGCTTTCCTATGGATTCGGAAAGAAAATCGACAGGCTCGTGGCCGTGTATGACCTGGGAGGCGGAACTTTTGACATCTCTCTTCTCGAAATCGGCGCGGAAGGCGTTTTCCGCGTCATCGCCACGGCCGGGGATACCTTCCTCGGAGGCGAGGATTTTGATACCAGGATAGCCGACTGGATCACTGAGGAGTTCGATAAGGAGCACGGCCTCAACCTGAAGGACGACCGGATGGCGCTGCAGAGAATAAGGGATGCCGCGGAGCAGGCCAAGTGCGACCTGAGCACGCTGCGCCAGGTCGAGATCAACCTTCCCTTCATCATCACGTCCAAGGACGGGCAGCCCCTCCACATACAGAAAACGCTTACCCGGGACCGGTTCGAGGAGATGACAACGGATCTCGTCACGAGAACCGTTGATATTTGCGAGTCCACCCTGGAAGAGGCGGGAATACAGCCCGAAGATATCCAGGACATCATTCTCGTCGGCGGCATGACCAGGGTTCCGCTCGTCCAGGACAAAGTCAGGGAGTTTTTCGACAAGGAGCCGTGCAAGGGCGTGCACCCTGACGAAGTTGTCGCACTCGGCGCGGCCATCCAGGGCTACAACCTCGTCAGCGATCAGAGCGACATCATCCTGCTCGACGTAACGCCTCATACACTGGGAATCATGGTCGTGGGCGGCCTTTTCGAGGACATCATCCCGCTGAACTCGACGGTTCCCACGGCGAGGAGCAAGATATTCACCACGGTCCACGACAACCAGACAGCAGTAAAAATCATGGTTTTCCAGGGGGAAAGCTCAAAGGCCGAAGACAACGAGCTGCTCGGTGAATTCATACTGGACGGATTGAGACCGGCTCCCAAGGGTGAAGTGGAGGTGGAGGTCACGTTCGAGATCAACTCGGACGGAATTGTCTCGGTCTCGGCGAAGAACCTCGAAACCGGGCTCAAGCAGTCCATCACCGTGACGGCAACGTCCGGGCTCACGCATGACGAAGTCAAGAAGATGATCGAGGAAGGCCAGGATTACCTGGTGGAACGAAGGACAACGCAGGAGCAGGAACAGAAAAAGCAGACGCTGGAATCCATCATCTCACAGATAAACGAGCTCTATCCCAGGGTCGAGGAAATGCTCTCCTCGACGGACCAGGGCAGGGATGCGCTCGAGAAGGTGAAGTCCGCCCTGAACGTCGCCGAAAACGCGATATCAGCGGACAATGTGAACGAAATGGAAAACTCCATCAATGTCCTCGAAAGAACACTCAACATGTTCAAGAACGCGATAAACAAGGGATAAAAGCGGACGCTTTTATCCCTTGGTGCTGTCAGCTATCAGCTATCAGCCATCGGCTTTCAGCCGCACAAAATCGGCGAAACATTGGAAAAAAGACTGCTCTAAGCCGCAGGGTTGGCAGGGGGATTGCATATAAAAAATGCGGGCCCGGCTTACTGCGGGCTCCAATTTTGATATTTAACTGTAATCAAACAATTTATATGATATAATAGGGTGCAGTGGTGACAGCAAAAACAGACGCTTGCCCTTTCTGCGGTAAAAGCCATGGTCCCGAAGTCAGGGTTTGCCCCATGACAGGGCTGAGCCTTCGCTTTTCCGAGCCCAATAAATCCATAGGCGAGATCATCGGAAAAAAATACAGGCTCTCGAAGCTGATCGGCAAGGGCGGCATGGGTTTCGTGTACGAAGCAGTCAACGTGCAGCTCGACAAGAAAGTGGCTATCAAGGTCCTGCTGCCTGAATCATCGAAGATCGACCAGGTGACCGAGCGGTTCAAGCGGGAAGCCCGCAGCGCCGCCTCCATCGGCCACGAGAATATTGTCGACGTGTACGATCTCGACACGACCGACGACGGCATTGTTTTCATCGTCATGGAGCTCCTCGTGGGCTATGACTTTGCCCACGCCCTGGATTCAACCGGCGCGGTCCCCGTTGAAAGGGCCGCAACCATCTGTGTCCAGTCGGCCCGGGCCCTGGGCGCAGCTCACGAAAGGGGGATTATTCACAGGGACCTCAAGCCGGAAAACATTTTCCTGGTCCAGCGAAAGACCGGCGAGGTCGTAAAAATAGTCGATTTCGGCATTGCCATGATAAAGGAGCACGGATCCATCACGAGGCTCACCACGGACGGCATACTTCTGGGCACGCCCTACTACATGTCGCCCGAGCAGGCCCGGGGGGCCAAGGACCTCGACCACCGGGTCGACATTTACGCGCTCGGCGCAGTCATGTTCGAGGCGCTGACAGGATCCGTCCTGTTTGCCGGCGAAACATACCTCGAAGTCATCAGCAAGCACCAGATGCAGCCTCCTCCCATTCTGCAGGAGCGAAAGCCCGACCTTGTCTGCCCAAGGCCGGTTGAGGACCTCATCATGAAAATGCTCGAAAAGGACCCGGGGAAGCGCCCCTCGTCCATGGAGGAAGTTGAAAAGGTCCTGCTGCCCTATTCGAGTGAAAGGGCTTCCGCCCGGATCTCCGAGATCTCCGGAAAGTCCGACGCCTTTGCCGATACGGCGGTTGGCACGGGTTCCATGACGCCGGCCCCGCAGAAAATGCACACGACCCCGGTTCAGTGGGAAGAAGGTGAGGGGCCCGGGCGGATCCGAGGCCTCATGCCGGTTTTCCTGATAGGAGGCGGCGTCGTATTCCTCGCCATGATCATCGTCGGAGCCCTCTTTCTTTTCAGCGGCGGGAAGGAGGGCGAATCAACGGACCCGAAAAGCTTCCCTATCTCCTCCATGCCCGTGAAGACACAGGACAAGACGGGCAAACAGAAAGCGCAGGAGAATATCTCCATTGCCGTTTCAGCTTCTCCGCAGGAAGCCGTCATAAAGATCAACGGCAGTATCATCGAGGGCAACCCCGCCGAGCTCAATCTCCTGCGCTCCAGCGACACTGCGACAATCACCATCGAAGCCGAGGGATACGCAACACAGGAGCAGGAGATCAAGCTCGACAGGAGCCACACTATCTCTTATGCGCTCGAAAAAATCCCCCGGGAAAAGGATCCGTCAAAAAAGACGAAAAAACCAGACAAGAAAGAAACCGCGCCGGACATAGAGGAGCCGAAAGGCAAAAAGACCAAGAAACCTGACAAGATCATTGACACAAGCCCCTATAAAACAGGGGTCGGACAGTGAATTTTGCGTTTATGAATAACTCAGGAGCCGCCCACGCCGCTCGTAGTGCGGGGCTTCAGCCCCCCCTGCTCCAGCCTCGTTACAAGCGGCCCTAAAGGGCCGCACTACTGGCCATGGGCCGCTGCGGCGTTACTAAAGTAAAGAAAACATTGTTTCCTCAGGGTAATCGAGTAGCGGAGGAAGAATGAATGTACTGAAACCTCGACCGCTTTTCTTCATTGCCGCGAGCATGCTCGTCTGCGGGCTGCTCGTTTCATTGCCCGCGAAAGCGCAGAAGAAGAAGAGCGTTATCGAAGAAGCGGACAGCAGGTTCAGCCGCGGGGTCGAGCTGTTCAATGATGAAGATTATGCAGCCGCCCTGGCAGAGTTCCACTGGGCATACAATCTCAAGCCGCATTACGCGGTCCTCTACAACATGGCTGTCTGCTACGTGAAAATGACCAGGTATCTCGATGCCCTTGATTACTTCAATCGATACTTGAAGGAGGGAGGCACAAATATACATAAAGACAGGGAAAATGAAGTTCACGATCGGATCGCATATATCAAGTCGCTGATGGGCGGCATAGCGATCAAGACCAACCTGGACCATGTTTCCATCATCGTGGACGGCAAGGAGGTCGCCAGGACGCCCCTGTCCGAGCCCGTGCTCGTGCCCGCCGGCCCTCACACCGTGCAGCTCGCCATCGCGGGCTACATGCCCATTGAAGAGGAGATAACAGTGGCCAGCAACGTGACGGTCAAGAAAGAGTACACGCTGGTCAAGGACCAGAGGACGGCGCTCGTATCCGTCGTCGCCAGCGCCCCCCATGCGACCGTATACATCGACGGAAGGGAGATGGGCAAAAGCCCCTGGGCGGGCCAGCTGAGCGTGGGCGAGCACGAGATAAAAACGACCGCTCCCGGGTACAGGGACGCCATGCGGCCGATCGTCGTGCACCCCGACGAGGAGAGGGAAATCGACGTGGAAATGGATATCTCCGGCATACCCGGAAAACTGTCAATCACGTCGAAAACCCAGGGGGCCGATGTCTGGATCGAAGAGCAGAACATCGGCACGATCCCGCTGAAATCGTACAAGGTTCCCCCGGCCATGTACCACGTCAGCATCTCAAAAGAAGGCTATACCTCGTGGGAGGGCGATGTCTCGGTGCGGGAGGGCGCCAATACAAAGGTCGACGTGAAGATGGACAAGACCTCGGGCAAGCTTCACCCGTGGGCCTTCTCGCTGACCACCTCCCTCACCATCGCCTCGGGCGTGGCTGCCATTGTCCTCGGCTGGCTGACCCTGGAGAAACAGGATGAATTCGACAATTTCCCGGACGATGTCATGGCAGGAAAAGAAGGCGGAAACGTATATCTCATCACGGAAAAATACAATGACCTCGCCGATGAAGGAAGGAACCTGGCCATCGCCACCGATGTCTGCATCGCGGCCACGGCCGTTTCCGGCCTCATTTCGATCTTTCTTGGCTTCTACACGCAGTTCAAAAAGCCTGAAAGCAAGGCCACGATCAAGATCGGCTCGATTTCGAACGGCAACAACAGGGGTCTCACGCTGGGCGCTCAATGGAGGTTTTAAGGAATGATCATGATGCGAATTATAACACTTTACTCCTTTTGTGTCCTGTGCATCGCGGCCGCGGCCTGCTCCACCATATCGGGATTCGACAAGCAGGACCTCGATTTTTCCACGCTCGGCGAGGTGCTCGAGGAAAACCTGCTCACCTGCAGCGACGACTGCGACTGCACGATCATGGGCCCTTGCAATGTCTGCGACAGAATCACCAATTACTGCATGCTCGCGGACGACGCGGACCGGGACGGTGACGGTTTTCTGAATATGGATTGCTCGATCAGCGCGGTATGCGGCGCGGAAAGAGGAATACCCGAGGAATACTGGCCCCGGCAGGGGGATGACTGCAAAGACGATAACCCCGACATCAATCCCGGAATGATCGATGAATGCAACGGAGTCGATGACAACTGCAATGGCCTGAAGGACGAGGACGAGAACACCTTCGGCCTGGCGTTCACCAAGACCATTGCAAAAGGCTATCATTTCTCGATCTGCCCGAGCAGCGACATCTCTATCGCGGCCTGGGACAATGCCCCTGAAACCGAGACCGTCACCAGCGGGTTCACGGATTCGACAGGCACGCTTCTCAACTCGGTCGTGCTTTCGGAAACAGGCTTCGGCCCGGCAGTGCACTGTTTCCCGGGCCAGGGGGCCGCGGTGGCCTGGAGCGACCGCAGCGCCGGTAATACCGACATCATGCTGCGGAAAGTCACATCCCTGGGCGAGCCGGCCGGCGATGCCGTCCACTTCCCCGATGACACCCTGGAATCAAGGGATCCTGTGATTGCTTACCTCGAAGACCTGTACATGATCGGCGTTGCATGGCTCACGCATGACAGGCCTGTCATAGACGGCCCGAAAATAGGCAAGGTGGAGCTTCAGGTTTTCGACTTTTTCACGCTGGAGCCCATACTGGAGGAGCGGATCGATCTGACCCCGGAAACCTTCATTATTCCCGGCATTCCCGTCGACAACCCTGCCTACTGGGTCGAGAAGCTCAGCATCGAGACCCATGATTTCGGCGGGGAAAAGGGCTTTGCCCTGGTGTGGAACCAGGATGATGGCATCCATTTTGCGTCATTGCAATGCTACAGGGAAATGGATACCACGAGAACATGCGATGTCACTGCCAACACGGCCCTGGGCCGTGAGACGAGCGGCGCCCAGTACCCCGCGTTCGTGTGGGCTGACGGCCGCTATTACCTGTCCTATGCCGTCTTTCGAACCGACATCCCGAACATTCCTGTTCTCAAGATGGGCGCCATCGAGCATGACGGCTCGGGCTGGGCCCTGAAAGAGCTGTTTTTCGACAGCGATGCGATAGAGTTCGAGCGCGAGGCGACGTTTCCGGCCCTCGAGTGGGTCGGCGACGATTTCGAAGAGCTCGTGCTCGGCTGGGCGGACAGCAGGGAATTCGGAAAACGCCGGATCAGGTTTGCCAGGCTGATGGTCGATCTCGAGCAGGGCCTCCTGAGGCTCGTCACGACATCCGTCATCGACGTGAGCGATGCCGAGAACTTTGCCGGCGCGCCCCAGGTCGCGTTCAAGGATTCGGGCGCCTCGACGGGTTTCGTGCTCGGGTGGACGGAGCGCGACGCGGACAACGCAACCGGGCAGGTGGACATCCAGACGGGAGTAATACGATGCCTGCAGCTGCACTAAAAAGACAAACCGCGGCCCTCCTGGTCATTTTTTCGCTTGCGGCCTTCGGCGCGTGCATGGGCTTCGGCACCGAGAATGACAATTACGACACGGGCGAAGATGCTGTGATCGATCCATTCCCGGATTCCCCTGCAGGGGATATGCCGAGCGAGATCGGCATGGATGTCTATGACGACGCCGTTATACCCGGCGACGGCTGCGACCCCTGCTACGGCAACGCGGATTGCGATGACGGCGTCTTCTGCAACGGAATCGAATCCTGCGACATGTCGTTCTTCAACGACGCCACTTCGAGCTTCTGCTGCGTTACCGAAAAAGTCTGCCAGGCCGCGGCGGACCCCTGCATGCAGAGCACGTGCATCGAGGAGATGCAGGCATGCACCGAGACCCCGCTGGACCAGGATGGTGACGGCTATGCAAGCCAGTCGGTCATGACAGGTGGCGAGCTGCGCGACTGCCGCGGAACCGACTGCGATGACGACACGTACAAAGTCCACCCCGGCGCCGCGGAAATCTGCGACGGGCTGGACAATGACTGCGACAACCTGGCCGACGAGGACGCCTGGAAAGCGGCCGAGACGCCCCTGCGCATCTCGCGCGACGGGTCGGACGTCCTGGACGCGGCCATGGGCGCTCTTGCCGACAAGTGGGTCGTGGCCTGGGTGGACGCGCTCGGCGAGCAGACATCGATCTGCGTGGCGAGGTACGGCATTGAAGACCTCGGGGGCTCCGCCCCGGCCGCCCCCTGCTTCGACACGGCCGGCCCGGCCGGCGAGCTGGACATTGCCATGACGGGCTCGTCGGATTTCTACGTTTTCTGGATCGAGAGCAATGAGTCGATCATGGGCAGAAGGATGTGGTACGAAACGCGCCTGCAAATGGACGGCGCAGCGTTGATCTTCGGGCCCGAGCCCGCGGTCAGCGACATCGACACCGCCCTTGAGCCGGATGGCGGGCATGCCGGCATTTTCTTCAAGAGCGACAGGACCGGAAACTTTGAGATTCACATGATAAGAGCGTCCCTGCCCGGGCTCGTGCCCGCGGAGGAGGCGCTGCGGGTCTCAAGGGCCGTCGGGTTCTCGGGCCACCCCTCGGCGGCCGCGGGCCCTGAAGCCTACGGCGTGGCGTGGCAGGACGACAGGGACGGCAACATGGAAATCTACTTCTCGACGTTCGGCTTTGCGGCCGACGGCGCGGGGAACAACACCAGGCTGACCGTGGCCCCGGGCGATTCCATGCACCCATCCCTCACGGCCACGCCGGGAGGTTTCTTCCTCGCGTGGATGGATGAAAGCAGCGGGCCGCTGAACATTTTTGCCGTCGCCCTGGACGGGGACGGAGCGCCGAAAGGCTACCCGGCCGCGATCGGCTACCCGGCGGGCGCGAGCGAGTACCCCGCGGCCCTCCTCGACTCCAGGGAGCCCGGCTTCCCGGATCAGAACATGATCGCCTACGTCAGGCGCGCGTCGGGAGAAGACAACAAGATCTTCCTGACGGCCGCGGGGCCGGATTCGACTTCCATGGACAAGGGCGTCGAGCTCCACTCTGCGCCCGTCAACATCAAGCATGCGGCCGTTTCCGGTGAAGGCGACTCGCGGGCGGCCCTGTGGGCCGAGGGCGATTACACGGAAAAGGAGCTTTATTTTACGCTGCTGGAGTGCATGTAACATGGAACGCGCCGTCATTCTCCTTGTCGCCTCCACGTTCCTGTGCTCCTGCGGCATGATGGGGGCGGAGGACACGCCGGCCGACGGGGGCGCGGACCCGACCGGGCAGGACGACTGCGACGGCGATGACTGCGGTCCTGCCGACGAGGATCCCGGCGACGTGGACGACGAGCCCGTATTTGTCGATACCGTGGTGCCCGACGGCCTGGAGTATGACGGCTTCTGCGATCACGCGCCCACGGCCGTGAAATGCATGGACCACAAGGAATGCGACGACAACATTTACTGCAACGGCGAGGAGCGCTGCGGATGGTTCTCGGACGCCTATTACTGCTATCAGTCCTCCTGCTACCCCTGCGACGACGCTCCCGGCGGCGACTTCACCTGCCGCCCCGGTGTCTGCCTTGAAGACCAGAAAATGTGCTCCTACCCGGTAAAGGACATCGATGAAGACGGGTACGAGGCCCTGGAATGCGGCGGCAGCGACTGTGACGACGCCTCCCGCACTGTTCACCCCGGCGCCGCGGATGCCTGCGACGGTCTTGACAATGACTGCGACGACCTGGCCGACGAGGACGCCTGGAAGGCCGCTGAAACGCCCCTGCGCGCTTCGCGTGACGGGTCGAATGTCCTGGACGCGGCCATGGGCGCGCTCGCGGACAAGTGGGTCGTTGCCTGGGTGGACGCGCTCGGCGAGCGGACATCGATCTGCGTCGGGAGGTACGGCCCGGAGGACCTGGGGAGCCCTGCGGCTTCCGCCCCCTGCTTCGACACGGCCGGCCCGGCCGGCGGGCTGGACATTGCCGTGACGGGCTCGTCGGACTTCTACGTTTTCTGGGTCGAGAACAGCGAATCGATCAAGGCAAGAAGGTTGTGGTACGACGGAAGCCTGAAAATGGGCGACGTGGCGACTATTTACGGGCCCGAGCCCTCGATCAGCGACATCGACGTTGCCGCGGAGCCGGATGACGGGCATGCCGGCATATTCTTCAAGAGCGACCGGACCGGCAACTTTGAGATTCACATGATGAGGGCGTCCCTTCCCGGTCTCGTCCCTGCCGGGGAAGCGCTGCGGGTCTCCAGGGCCGTCGGGTTCTCCGGCCATCCCTCGGCGGCCGCGGGCCCTGAAGCCTACGGCGTTGCGTGGCAGGACGACAGGGACGGCAACATGAAATCTATTTCTCGACGTTCGGCTTTTCGGCCGGCAGCGCGGGAAACAACAGCAGGCTGACCGTTGCCCCGGGCGATTCCACGCACCCATCCCTGACGGCCACGCCGGGAGGATTTTTCGTCGCCTGGATGGATGAGAGCAGCAGGCCGCAGAGCATCTTTTCCGCGGCGCTGGACGCCGAAGGGTCGCCCGTGGGCTACCCGGCCTCGATCAGCGACCCGGCGGGCGCGAGCGAGTACCCCGCGGCACTGCTCGATTCCAGGGAGCCCGGCTCCCCGGACCAGAACTTGATTGCCTATGTCCAACGCGTTTCAGGGGAAGACAATAAAATCCTGCTGACGGCCGCGGGGCCGGATTCATCTTCCATGGACAGGGGCGTCGAGCTCCATGCCACGGCCGCTGGCATCAGGAGCGCGGCTGTCTCCGGTACGGGCGATGTCAAGGCCGCCCTGTGGATACAGGGGGATTTCGCGGAAAAGGAGCTTTATTTTACCGTTCTGGAGTGCATGTGACATGAAACATCTTGTCATCCTTTGTATGTTGGCATCGCTCCTGTGCTCCTGCGGAGACATCGGGGGCACTGCCCCGGGCCCGGACATGGACACCATCGTGGACGAGGACTGGGGGGACACGGTGCCCAGGGATGCGGAGTCAGGCGATCTCGGTGATGTGGACGACGTGGTTTTGGATGAGGCGGACATTTGCACCATTGAATGGACAGCCGTCGCGTGCACCGACCACTCGCAGTGCGACGACAACGTCTTTTGCAACGGCGAGGAGCGGTGCGGAAAGTATGAATACGGCTATGTCTGCTACCGCAGCACCTGCCATAAACCCTGCGAAGCAGCACCGGGCGAAGATCCCGCATGCCACCCATGCGTCTGCATCGAGGATCAGCAGATGCTCGCCTATCCGCTCAAAGACAGCGACGGGGACGGGTACGTGGACATGGCCTGCGCGGGCGATGACTGTGACGACAGTGACAAGAACGCGCATCCCGGCATGGCGGACCTCTGCGACAGCCTGGACAACAACTGCAACGCCCTCGTGGACGAGGACGGATGGAAGCAGCCGGATGGGCTCGAGGTTGCCAACCCGGTGAGCAGCGCGGCGGCCGCCTCCTCGCATCACGCGATCGTGTCCCTGGACGACACGTGGCAGGCGGCCTGGCTCGAGGACGACGGGGAGAGCTTCACCATCCGGTTCGCCGGGATCGCCTACGACGTGGACGAAGAGGAGGTCACGGTCGAAAGCAGGGACCTTTGGGTGGTCTCGGGGAGCGATGCCGATGACATCACCATAAGCGACCTTTCCATTATCGGCTCGGCAGGCTCCTATTACGTGGCCTGGGTTGAAAGCGCGCCCGATGGAGACAGCGTCAGGATCAAGCGCCATGACACGGATCCTGCGATTCCTCCCGGGACCCTGTTTGAAAGCGATACGAGGATCTACGAGACAGTCATAAAAAACCTGCATGGATCGTCGGTCTCCGCCGGCCTGCTGTTCAGGATGGCCGCCGATGACGACAGCGGGGATTTCGAGATCTATTACGTGCCCGTGGCCGACTTCACCGACGATCCGCCGGAGGAACCCGCTGCGCCCACGAGGCTCACCCAGGCCACGGGCTTTTCAGGGAATCCCGACGCGGCTCCCCTGCCGGACGGCGGGTGGATGGTGGTTTGGGAGGACGAGCGGGACGGGAACAAGGAGATCTACCTGAGGAAAATCGACTTCGAAGGGAACCCCGATCCCGGTATGCGCATGGCCAGGAGGCTCACCGACGCTCCCGTGGAATCACAGGAACCGGCCATTGCAAGGATGGGAACCGGCGCGAGCGAAGAGTACGCAGTCGTGTGGACGGACGGAAGAAACGGGGTTTTCGAAATATACTCCATGATCGTCGACGGGGGCGGCGACCAGGTTTCACCGGAGCTTGTGCATCCCTCCCCTTCGGAAAACGCCTGGCAGGCCGCCGTTATCGCGGACGCCGACAGGCAGCAGTACATGGTGGCCTATTCGGCCGGCACCTTCATGCGCTACGACATCTACATGACCTTCACCGACAGGGAAACGCCCCGGGGACTCGAGAGCAGGACGGTCAGGACAAGCGAAGCCAGCCTCACGAAACCCGTCATGGCCACGAACTGCTGCGACGATGTTGTGGCCATGCTCTGGCAGGAGATCGTGCGGGGCAGCAGCCCGTCCATCCACCTTGAAATCCTCCAGTGCACGAACTAGAAGCCATCTCATAAGTACCCCGGGTAGGGGAGTCTTTAGCCTCCCGTTGTTCTTTCGGGCACGCCGAAGGGCGTGCAGCTACAATAATTTTCAGTGTTTCTTGCGGGCAAGGAGGCCGAAATGGGGAACGTGGCAGAAATAGCTGCCCCGGGCAACGCTCTTTCGCAGCTCCGATTCCCACCTGCCAAGCACTTTCTCTTCCGCGTGGCCTGAAAGCTGCTGCCTTACGCTGAATATTCTCCTCTGTACCCAGTCGCCGTCAGGGTCCGGCCGCCGCGGGTCCAGGGCATGAATCTGGAAATCGACAATGTCCCATTTCCCGGGCGGGAAAAGGCCGGCGAGCTTCCTTCCGACCATGGGATCCGCCCCCTGTTTGTAGAGGAGCCCGGCGATCATGCCCATGATGGATGCGGACTCGGGGTACTCGAGTGTTCCCCCGTAATCGGGCTCGGCGCAGACGATCATGAATCCGCCGCCTTTAAGCACGCCGTGGGCTTCGGCCACGACGGTTTCGGGATCGGGCACCCACAGGAGAAGCATCTGGCAGACGCACACATCAAAGGAGCCGCTTTTCAGCGGCATGCAGCGGCCGTCGGCAAGTATCCTGTGGCTGGATGCTCCCGAACCCTCGCGGGCTTCCCATGAGAGCGCTTCCGCGCACGGGTCCGACGATACGATCAGGCCGCTCGTCTTTTCCGCCAGCTCCGCGGTCATTACCGAGGTGCCCGAGCCTATCTCGAGGACCCTCGACGCGTTGTGGAGGGATGCCATCCGCATCAGCCGTGTTCGAAGCGTTTTGAACCACTCCGACTGGTCGGCGTAGAGCGCATTGAGTATTGGAATTTTCATTTAAAGATAATATTGATAGGGGCTATATCTGTTCGTTGAATATTTTCTGGAATAACAGTCGCTGCGCCTCGTTCAGGGCGTCCAGCTTTTTCAGTGCTTCATAGGCCGGCTTGAAAGCCGGATCGATGGCCAGGGACTTGTTGAATTGTTCGATCGCGTCCTCGATCTTTTCCTGTTCGAGCAGGGTTTTGCCTCCTTCGAGCTGCAGCAGCGCGGAAGGGTAGGGCTTCTTTGCGATGCTGAAAAAAGTGTTTCGCGCCTTTGCGATGTCCGCTTTTTTCCCCTTGCTGCGCCTCATGGAAACGAGCTCGGCGTAGACGTCGATGGACAGTGCGGGATCGAAATACTTTTCCAGCTTTCGAGCCGCTGTCAGCAGCACGGTCTCGGCTTCCTTTTTATTGCCCATTGATCTGTAGATCTGCGCCAGGCCGGAGGATGCCTTGATCATGACATCGGCCGACGTGATATTGTCCATTTCCTCTTCCAGCGTCAGACGTGCAAGCGCCGTTCTTTCCTTTTTCAGATTGAGCAGCGCCTTTTCAATCGCAATGGAAAGCTCGTCGGGAAACAGCTTTCCGCCCTCGTTGACGGCTTTCTCCGCCTCATCGAGCTCTCCGGCATGCCTCAGGGCTTCGGCCAGGAGAACATGGGAAAGCGGCTTGTCGGCGTTCTTTTCATGGCAGTATCTGGCTGTTTCAACGGCCTTGGCGGCAAGCCCCATGTCGAGGTAGGCTGCGGTCATGTCCGCGAAAAGCTGAAGGCTCTCCGGGGAATAAGTCATGATTTTTTCCATCTCCTCGCGGGCTGTTGTTACTCCCATCGTTCTCAGGGAGGCGATGGCCATGTAGTACTGCTGCCAGGGGAGCCGGGCCGGAGAGGCCTCCTTGCCCAGGAGCTCGGCGATTCGACCGTACTCGCCGGAACCGGCGAGAAGATACATTTTCAGATCCGGCGGACAGGAATTGAAAAGCTCCTTTTCTTCGAGAACTTTACTGCCCTCATTCCTGAACCAGTCATAAAACACCCCGGCGCACTTGTCGCCCGTGGATTTGCTGCGCTCCTTGAGCAGCTTGACGCCCTCTTTCAGGTTCCCGGTTTTCGTCATGTACAGCGCCTGCCTGATCCCGGCATCCGAATAATTTCCCGCGGACTGCATGAGGGACGCGGCTTTTTCGAAGCTCAGCGACTGGGCTGCGACGAGGCCCGCCAGATAGCCGGCATAGGCGGGGTCCACGCGGGGCCTTGCCAGGAGCTCCTCCACTGCCGGCCCGGCTTCGTTCGACCGGTGAACGGCAAGGAGCGATTCCACGAACTCGGCCAGGACATCATCAGGAATATCCTTCAGGTCCTTATAGTTCGACAGCAGATCGAGGGCCTTGAGCGGCTTGCCGGATTTCCTGTGCGAAAGGACCAGGTAATAAATCACATCATTGTTGTCAGGGGCTTTGACGCGGACCTTTTCGAGCGGCGCGACGGCGGCGCCGTAATCCTGCTTTTTAACGAGCAGCTTGCCTTCCGCCAGATACCCCTGGATATACAGCCCCGGCGGCGCGCCTTGAAATTTCGGCTTGATTTTCTCGATCTCTTTTTCCGCAAGCTCGAGCGCGGCTCCGCCCTTGTCAATTTCAGCATGGGCCGCAGCGATGTGCGCGGCGATATTGTCGGGTTGTTTTGCCAGCACTTCCACGAGGATGCTGAGTGCTTCGTCCAGGTTTCCCGATGCATGGTTGAGCTTTGCCAGCTCGAGCATGGCCGGCACGAAGGGTTTTTTCCTCGTGTGAAGAAGCTGCAGCTCGATTCTTCCCTCTATCGCATTGTTCGACGCATTGTGGGCAAGGGCGCTTACGAACTTCAACTCATCGCTCTTTTTAAACGTCTTGAGCTTGTCTCTCGCAATCTTTCCGGCTTCCGCCGACCTGCCTTCCAGAAGCTCGTTCATGGATTTGGCTGCCCAGTAAAGGTCATCGTCGTCGCTGCCTTTTGCCTTTGCAATATAACTTCTGCTCTTGGCCAGGTTGTCGGGACCGAACCCGTAGGCATAGGTGCCGAATGAAAGCGCCCAGGCCGTTGTGGACAGCACGTCGCTTCTTCCGGGGTACCTGTCGATGAGCTCGCTCAGCGAATCATGGGCCGTCACGTAGTGTTCAAGGCTTCCGGCGCAGATATTGGTCCTTGTTTCCGCGAGCGCCTTTTTTATCCTCGTTCCCCTGACAACGAAGAAGAGGACGATGGTAACAATGGTCAGCACGATCACGGAGGAGAGTATGATGACCGGGATCTTCAGGGTGCGCCAGATGCGGACCCGTTTCTCTATGATCATAACAGGAGGCAGAGATGGTTGTTGAGCGCCCGGGTGAATGATTATACTCCAGGATTCAGGGGTTTACCGAACCGCAATGCGCGCAGTCGGCCTGTTCAATGCCGAATACCCAACTATAATATAAATTCGAGGTAAATTTCAACCCATTGACGTATTCCTGTTGCAAGTCGGAGCGCGTATGCACTAAAATCCAGGTTGAGGACCCGGCCCATGACAATGGTGGAAAGAGGCATGACCATCGACCTGGATGAGCTCACAGGCGGCTCCCGGGCCGTTGAGCTGGAAATTGGAGCCGGCAAGGGGAGGTTCCTGCTGGCCAGGGCGGAGGCCTGCCCTGCAACCATGTTCATTGCCGTGGAGATCAGGAAAAAATTTGCCGGCATCATGGCCGGTCGCGCCGGGAAACGCGGGCTTCTCAACTGCCTGGTCATCAATGACGATATCAGAAGAGTGTACTCGCTTTGGTCCAGGCGCAGCGGCATGTTCGACAGTGTTTTTATCCATTTTCCGGATCCGTGGTGGAAGAGGAGGCATGAAGGAAGGGACTATTTCACGTTCGATTTCATCGACGAGGTAGTGCGCTCGCTGAAAGCGGGGGGGGAGGTCTTCATACAGACGGATGTGTTCAGCAGGGCCGGAGCAATCCTGCGGCTTCTTGCCGAGCACCCCGGCCTCCAAAACCTCGCCCGGGACGGCGGATTCGTGGAATCAAATCCAACCCTTCAAAAGAGCGCCAGGGAGCAGGCCTGTGAGGACCTGGGTCTCCCCATCTTCAGGATGCATTTCAGGAAGAAGCCGGAATAGACCAGCCGCAGGTGCAGGAAAACCAACGACTCTAGAACCCATCTCATAGATGCCTTTTCATCCCCGACGTGGGTAGGGGCGGCTTTAGCCGCCCGTGGTGCTGCACGCCCTCGGCGTGCCCGAAAGAACAACGGGAGGCCAAAGCCTCCCCTACCCGGCATTTATGAGATGGCTTCCAACGCCTACCGGCAGATATTGTCGCCGTGATCGGGAGTGTCCGTGCCGAGGCCGGAGCAGTGGAAGAGAAGAAATTTTTCCTCGCCGGGCATGGAGGCGAAGAACTCGTCCTCACCCGCTATGGTCAGCGCCGCGACGCTGGCTCCCATGTAGGTCTCTTTTGCCGGGCTGGCCGTCCTCAGGGCGCCGACGGGCGCTGGATCGGCCCCAACGGCGTTATACATGATAACGGAGCCGGCGTTTTCCTTGCCGTCCACGCTGGCGCCGGGAACGCCGACCGCGATCTCGGGCTGCCCCTCGCCGTCCACGTTGCCCACGGCCACGCTCGAGCCGAAATAGGAACTGCCGCCGCACTGGACTTCATCGCCCGGCACGTCCTTGCACGACAGCGTGGAGATAAGATCGCCGTCGTCGCGGATGTCGTCGACCGACACGCACGCGGCCGGCGGCATGGTCGGGTCTCCAACGAACCTGCTTCCCGACACGATCGCCACCTTGTCGTACCTGCCGTCTATCTCTTCGTCGGGTCTTCCTCGCTCGTCGAAGTCCTTCATCCTGCTGGAGATGAACAGGTCCTCGATCCCGTCGTCGTTGTTGGCCTTGCCCGCAAAGAGGTGCGTCCCGAAGCCGTTCGCGCTCCCGTCGATGCACTGCTCGAAAACGTAGTGGCCCGCCGTATCGTCGTAGAGGAAGATATAGACCCTCTTCTTCGACCCCACGGCCAGGTAGGGCATGTCCCCGCCCGTCATGCCCGACGCCACGGAGCAGCCCAGCTCGTCGTTGAGCCCGATCGTGCTGTTGTCCGTCACCTCTTCATGGAGCGATATGACCTGCGAGGTGTTCAGTGTACCGGGCACGAACACGGCCTTGCCCGGGCATGCATCGCCGGGCGCGCAATGGTTGTGCGCCCCGACGACAAACCCTTCGGCCCACTCGCCGGCGCCTTTCGTTACCGTGGCCACGGACGCCAGGTCCATGCCCACGTAAGTCATTTCATGATCAACGTAGGAGTTCTCCAGGTCCACGATCGTGAGCCACCGGTCACTGGAATCCACGACTACGAAGCTGTTTAATCGCTCCCGCGCCCCGTCATGCCATCTCGGCACCGCGTCGATGGCCGCGGCAAAGCCCGAATCGTTGAAATCGTCATCCATTCTATCCCCTGCCGGAAACCTGTCATTGATATCGCCGTCCATGATCTCGCCCACGCTGGAAAACTGGTAGATAACCAATTCCGACGGGGGCCGCCCGGCGACTGCGAGATAATCGCCCTCGAAGTCGCCGCCTGGGATCGACTGGGGCACCATCAACGTCCCGAAGTACCCCCCCTTGTA
>JBDRLK010000716.1:0-3320 GCA_043813155.1 Pseudomonadota bacterium
CCACCCGAGCACAAGCCCGACGAAAACAATGGGAAAGATCGTCCTGGGAAGGCTGAAGTGGGACGCGGCAAAGAGGAAAGTCGTGACCAGGAGGGCCACCCACCACCTGCCGCGCCTGCGCAGCCACGTCATCATCACGCCCCGGAAGAGAAGCTCTTCGCCGATAGGGGCCACGGCAACGAGATTCAGCATGACGAATATCTTCTCAACCGAGTTGGAGGGAAAGTACCGGGCCATCATGACCTGCTTCTCCAGGTCGCCGGGCGGATACCAGGCTTGAAGGAGGTTGTCGACCTCGTTGAGCGGAAAGGTCAGTGCAACGGCCAGGGCGGCGGCAATCGCAATCTCCTGCCACCGGGTCCGGTAAAGCGAGAACAGGGAAAGGCTGCTCTCTCCCTCGGCTTGAAAGTTGAAAGCCCTGTTAAGAAAGACGGCCTCGATGACAACCGCGGTGAACAGGATGCATTGCAGAAAGAATTCATTGCCGAACGTGAACTTGTCCCTGCCCAGGCCCTGGAACATGGCCCATGCGAGCATCAGCCAGAGAGCAAAGAGGCTGGCCATCAGCGTGAAGGACAGGAGGATTGCCATTCCCATCGTGGGTTTTGCTTTTTCAGGCATAGCTTGGAACGTTCATGTTAATATCATTGAAAACGACTGCGGCATGCAAGGCTTTTTATTAAAAAGGTTGCCTGTTCATTGACTTTTCGAGCGAACCGCGTCATTCATTGTCTATGGGTTATGCCCTCATGGCTTTCCTCATGGGGACTGTCGCCGCTTCCTCTCTCCTGATCGGCGCGGCCATGGGGCTCTTCTGGAAGCCTTCCCGAAGGACCACTGCCGCCATCATGGCCTTCGGCGCCGGAATCCTGATCGCCGCGCTGGCCTTCGAGCTCGTGCAAGAGGCCTATCGTGCGGCCGGGTTTCTTCCCATGGCCGTCGGCGCCCTGATCGGCGGCGGAACGTTTTCCATCCTGAACCACGTCCTGAACAAGAAGGGCGCTTTCGGCAGAAAGCAGTCGACGACAAAGAAGTTTCTCAGGGACAGAAAAAGGAGGGAGGCGAGCGAGATGCTCGAGAGGCTCGCCAACGTGGAGCTTCTCAGGCACCTGCCGCCCGAAGAGATGGACGCGCTGATCCCCCGTCTCGAATCGCTGCGCATGGAGGCCGGCGCCGATGTTTTCAAGGAGGGCCAGGAGCCGGACGGCCTGTATCTCATCGAAACGGGCAAAGTGGAGGTGGTCAAGGGCTGGCAGCCTCAGCGGGAAGGCCAGAGAAGGGAAACGGCGCATGCCATCGCCATGCTGGAGGCGGGCGACGCGTTCGGCGAGATGGCCCTGCTGGTCAAGGAAAAGAGGACCGCGTCGGTCAAGTGCGTGGATGATTGCCGCTTTTTCAGGCTGAAGCGAAAAAGCTTCGACGAGCTCATGAAAATCTCACCTAGCCTGTCCATGGCACTCAGCAGGCTCCTGGCGAAAAGGCTGGACAAGACGAGCGCCAGGCACGTGGAGTCGGAGAGGGAAAAGAAGAAGTGGAAAGACATGGCCCTGACAAGCGTTGACCAGAAGAACATGGATGCCATGCCCGGAGACGTGAATACAGCCGCCGTGGTCGTGAGCAGCGCCGCGCCCTTTGCCATATGGCTCGGCATCCTGATGGACGGCATACCGGAGTGCGCGGTGATCGGCGCCTCCATCGGACCGGGGAAGATGGTCGGAATCGCCCTTCTGGCCGGGGTTTTTCTCTCCAATATTCCGGAGGCCCTGTCGAGCGCCGTGGGCATGCGATCCGGAGGGCACAGCAGGCTTCGCATCATGCTCATGTGGGGCTCGCTCGTCATCCTGTCAGGGTTGTGGGCCGCGGCCGGCAACTTTATCTCGCACTCCTCGACCGAGGTCATCATCGCCGTGGTCCAGGGCCTGGGAGCGGGCGCCATGCTCACCATGGTGGCCGAGACCATGCTGCCGGAGGCGTTCGAGCAGGGGGGATCGGTCGTTGGGATTTCGACGCTGACGGGATTTCTTCTGGCCTATTTCCTCAACGGGCTGTAGTGCGGCCCTTCAGGGCCGCCGCGGGGCTAAAGCCCCGCACAAAAAACAAAGTTGAGTTCGGTTAAAAACCGCAGACACCAAAGGCGCAGATCATGGTGCACCAGTTCGTGTCCGGGTTGCATCCCCCGCACCAGCAGAATCCCGCGCAGGCGATTTGAGCGCACCCCATGGGCATGAACATGCCCCCGGACGGGCAGCACTGGCCTCCCGCGCCGCAGCCGACCCCGCCGCCGCAGTCGCACGTGGCTCCCGAGCAGGTTTCGTTGGGATTGCAGGCCATGCCGCAGCCGCCGCAATGCGCCGGGTTGGTCATGGTGTTCACGCACGCGCCCGAGCAGCAGGCGCTTCCAGCGGGGCAGCCTGTTTCCGTGCCGCACCAGCAGTTTCCATCCATGCAGGTCTCGCCCGCGTTGCAGCGCCTTGAGCAAGTCCCGCAGTTGCTCGTGTCAATGGACAGGTCCATGCACCTGTTTTCGCAGCAGGAGTCCGTCACCGTACCGGTGCATGATGCCGTTCCGCACTTGCACTCGCCTCCCCTGCATTCCGGGCCCGTCTGGACGGTGCACCGGGTCCCGCAGCTCCCGCAGTTGGACTCGTCGGTAAGAACGTTTACGCACCTCGAGCCGCAGCACACGTCGCCCCCTGCGCAGGGAGGGACGCAGAGCGACACCTCGCACACGCCGCTGACGCAGGTCTGGCCGTCGGGGCACTCCACGCCGCACCCCCCGCAGTTGTGGCCGTCAAACCAGGAGTCGTAGCATCTTGCCGAGCAGCAGATCTCGTGCTCGCCGGCGCAGGCCGGGTCGCATTCCGACTCCACGCACGTGCCCGCCTCGCAGTCATTGCCCCCCGGGCATGCCCGGTCGCACTCGCCGCAGTGGTCGCTGTCGCTCGCCACGTCCGTGCAGCCGCCCGTGCAGCAGTGCTTCGGGTCGCTGCACCTGGCCGCGGAGTTGCAGGAGCACACGCCCGAGATGCACATGTTTGCGAAAGGCGCGCAGGTCTGGTCGCAGCCGCCGCAGTGGTCCACGCTCGACATGGCATCGACGCACCGGCCGTCGCAGCATTTCAGCATGCCGTCGCAGTCGCTGTGCTCGATGCACGCGTCGCCGTCCGCCATGTCCGGGGAGACGTCCGAGTCTCCGGGATCGATGTCGGGGAGCCCATCCGCAGCGCCGTTATCCGTGATATCCGGCAGGAAAGGCGCATCGGTCACGACCGTGCCTTCGGCGCAGGATAGACACATCAGGCACAGGACAGGAAGCATGG
>JBDRLK010000717.1:0-3628 GCA_043813155.1 Pseudomonadota bacterium
TGACCGGCAGCTGTATCCCGCCCCATCCGGCAGCGGAGAGGGAGGGATTCGAACCCCCGGTGCACGTAAGTACACACCTGATTTCGAATCAGGCGCCTTCGTCCAGCTCGGCCACCTCTCCGGGTACAGAATTAAGCACAAAGCAGCGCAATTCTCAAGTAGTTTTCTGAAAGATGGCATTAACCGTACAACAGGCATGACTCCGGTTCATTCCGCTCCAGGACTGCTTCCCCGGGCTTTTTTGACCCGGTCGGCAAGGTTTTTTCTTGCATATGATTCAGAGTGGATGGACTATCGGGATCACTGCAGGACGATTGTCGAAGGGTTCTCGCCCGTCAATTTCGCGCACTACGGCATGGGCGTTTTCCACGACCAGAGCATCTGGAACTGCATCAGCCCTTCCATGACGGCCACCCGGTATTTCGGCGGCCTGCACCAGGACACCACTGCCCTCGATTACAGCGAGCCGGACGGAGGCTGGTACTGGGAAGGGTACAACGGCACCGGTTGGACAAACATCGCGGCCTGGGACCCCATGAACGGTTTCCTCACCGGGAATTTCGACGATGGAGG
Source organism: Pseudomonadota bacterium (assembly GCA_043813155.1). Taxonomy (GTDB): domain Bacteria; phylum Myxococcota_A; class Polyangia; order DRWM01; family DRWM01; genus JBDRLK01. The sequence goes on from JBDRLK010000717.1 coordinate 574, forward strand.
CGGCGGAACAGACGTGGAGTGCATCAGGTACCAGTCGCCCGGCTCCTGGGGCGCGCATGACTATTCATGCACGGACGCCCAGGACTGGCCCGGCGTCTGCATGATCCAGTTCTAAACGCGGTATTCTTCAGTGAGGTTGTCGCCCTCCCCTACCCACGCTGCAAAGAGAAGGCCACCCTGCCCGTGGTGTTGAGAAGATGGCTGCATCTTGCCAAATCCTGAAATCCTGTATAATAGTACCAGCTGACGCGAAAGGAACACAATGGCCAGGACCGACCGGATGTTCGTGGCTTCCCTCCTTCTCGTTGCCGCGTCCGCGGCGTGCAGCGGCAACGTCAAGCAGGAAAGCGACGCGGACGAAAGCCTCGATGCGGGCGAGGGCGATGAGGACATGGACGCGGGGGCCGACGCGGACGCCGACGCCGCGCCGGACTCTGACGATGACGTCCCTTTTTACGAATTGGACGAAGAAGACGCCCCCGACCCGGACGGGGACGCGCCCGGGGACACGATCGACGAGCAGTGCGCGGGCGAGCCGCTCGTCATCCATCCCCTGCGGGTGCGCTTCATGCTGCTTCTCGACCAGTCTACATCCATGATCGGCGAGCCATGGATGCAGGCGAGGAACGCGATCGAGACTCTCGTCACCAACATCTTTTTCAGGAGCTTTCATTTCGGCCTCGACGCCTTTCCCGACGGCTACCCCGGCGACTGGGCCGGCTGCGATCTCCTGTGCATGGCGCCTGCCTGCGATGAAGACAGGTGCGGAACGCTCTTCCCGCCCCAGGTGCCGGTGAACCGCAGCTTTGTTTCCGGGCCCGCAATCCTCGAGCACATGTACAACCCGCGTTACCCGCAGCTGTGCACGTCCACGCCCCTCGTGAACCAGCTCGCGTACTATGACACGGGCCCGGGTCCCGCTGACGCTCCGGAAATGTACGAAACGCAGGACTCCAACTTCCTCGTCGTCATCTCCGACGGAGAAGACGAAGGCTGCTTTGAAGGCGATGCGGCGGAAGCCCTGGCGCAGCACACGCAAAACATCATCGAGAACCATGGCATCAGGACCTTTGCCATCGGCTTCGGCAGCACGACGGGCGTCATGGCCGACCAGCTCAACGCGATAGCCTCCAATGGCGGGACGGATTTCGACACGTTCCTGGACGTCGACGACGAGGAAGGGCTGGCCGAGGCGCTGGATTCCATCGCCAACTCGGCAACCAGCTGCAGGATAAGTTTCGACAGCCCGGACATGATCTCCGATCCGAGCATGGTCAACGTCTATTTCGACGGCGCCGCCGTGCCTCATGACCCGGACTGCGCGGACGGCTCGGGTGACGGCTGGAACTGGAGCGGCGACGACACCAGGCGGATCGAGTTCTGCGGCGACTTCTGCGCCTCCATCATGGCCGACGACGTCGAGACCATCACGTCCGACTACGGCTGCCCGACGGTCACCCGCTGACGAAGCGCAGAAAGCAGGAGTCAACCATGAGCGCAAAACAGCCATTCGCCTGCGATCACGTCGGTTTCTTTACCGGCAGGGCCGATCGGCTGGTGAGTTTCTACACCGGAAAGCTGGGCTTCGCCCTGCTCAAGGACGACGTTCTTCCCCGGGCAATGACACAAGCTATTTTCAGCGTGGCGCGCGACTGCAGGTTCATCAAGCTCGCCGCGGGAAGCCTCATGCTCGAGATCTTCGAGCCTGTCGGCGGCAAGCCGCAGTCAAGATCGCCGGGGGCCGCAGGTGTCAACCACTTCGGGCTGCGGGTGGGTGACGGGAAAAAGTTCGTTGCAGCGCTGCGCAGGAAAAAAGTCCGCATCATCGACGTGCGAAGAAACGGCAAGTCTGTCTATTTCATCGCCGACCCGGACGGCAACAGGATAGAAATCCGCGCGTGAGCGCTGTCATGGAGTTCCACCTTATTTTGTCCCCCCTTCGGTCGTGTCGATCCGGGAGCCGATATCCGTCACGGACGCCAGGACCCTGGACAGGGCGGAAAAGCCCCGGTTGATGCCAAGGGAAAGAAGCCTGAAACCGTGGAAGACCCTCGGATAGACGAGCATGCGCTCCTCACGCTCAACGGCCCGTACCGTGAGGCGGCCGATTTCCTCCGCGCTGCCGTGCGGAAGCAGCGAGAAGAGGCGGTTCGTGGCCGGGTCTTCCTTGGCCTTGTCGAGCATCTGAGAGTGAATGGGACCGGGATAGACCACCAGGATGCCTACCCTGCTTTTTCTCAAGGTCAAGTCCGCGCGGACTGATTCCGATGCAGCGGCAAGACCGGCCTTGGACGCCGCGTAGTGCGCTACCGTCGGAAGAAACAGCAGGCCCGCGATTGAGGAAATGTTCACGATGCATCCCCGGTCCCTCTCAACCATGCCCGGCAGAAAGGCGTGCATCAGCCGGATGGGTGTAAGAAAGTCGAGCTGCAGGACTCGCTGCCATTCCCGGTCCGGCTTTTTCCAGAACAGGCCCGCTTCGGTCATGCCCGCATTGTTGACCAGGATGTCGATGCCGCCCAGCTCGCGGCAGGCTGCCTCGACGAGGGAATCGATCCGTCCGGGATCGGCCAGGTCCGCGGTTACGACGGACGCCCGCACACCCCCGGCCCGCAGCTCGCGCGCCAGGCTCTCCAGCTCCCGCGTCCTCCTGGCCGTCAGGACCACGTCGCACCCGGCGGCAGTCAGGCGCCGGGCGATCTGCATGCCGATGCCGCTGGACGCGCCCGTGACCAGGGCGCGCTGGTTTTTCAGTCTGTACGTCATGGCAGCCCATCATCTATACCACATGGAAAAGGTTTCTGAAACCGTTTCCTTATGGTATACTGGTTGCAGACAGGAAGGGGGAAACGTCAATGGATGAAAAGCGGGACACCTACACGATCGAGGTCATGGGGTTTCCGGGGCTCACCGGGACGGAGGCCGCCGAGGCCCTGGCCGGACCGCTCGGCATCACGGAACTAAAAGCCGCCGAGCGATTAAAACACCTTCCCATCATGGTCAAGAAAGGGGTGCCGGACGCCGGCGCGCAGAACATCGTCCGCAGCCTGCGCAA
>JBDRLK010000718.1:0-6008 GCA_043813155.1 Pseudomonadota bacterium
CCCCCTACCCGACGGGGGTGGGGGCGACTTCAATCCCGCCCGCCCGGCAAGGCCGTCTGCCGCGAAGTGTTTTTTCCACACACTGTTGTGCGGGGGACACAGGCTGCAGAAAGCGATGCCCCGTTTTCGGGAAAAAATGAAGAGCTCGGCCTGGCATGCCCTGTGCATTGACAAGAGCGGCAATGGGCATGCGGGAACCAGGCAACATGACGGCAATTGGCTTCTTCTTTGCCGCTTCACTCACCTTTCTTCTTTTTTTTCCCCGAATGGTTTTTTCAGAGCCATCGACGTCAAAGGCCGAGGGCGTGGTGGTCAAGGTCGCGGGGAACGAGGTCATCATCGATATCGGCGCAAAGGCCGGGGCGGCCGCGGGGATGAGTGTCGATTTCATGAGGAAGATACTGGTCAAGCACCCCGTGACGGGCAAGAAGATCGAGGACAGGTTCTTCATCGGCAAAGACAAGATCAGGCAGGCGGGCAAGTTTCTTTCCCTCGTCGTGATAGAGACAGACTTCACGCATCGCCCGGTGGTCGGGGATTTCGCGGTCCTGTCCCTGCCCGTCATCGTGCCGTTGGAGAAGGACGAGCCGAAAAAGAAGAAGAAGGCCGTCGAAGCCGAGCCCGAGCCCGAGCCATGCCCTGAAGTCGACTGTCCGGAGAGTCAATGCGATTACGAGGCGCTCAAGGTCAACGAGGTCTGGCTTGCCACGCTCGGGAAATCCGTCGACGATCGCATATCCATCTGGAAGCATTATCTGCAGAAGTATCCCACCACGCCCTACGTCAAAGAGATCCTGCAGCAGATCGCGTCCCTGAAGGACCTCAAGAAGGTCGAGTTCGAGGCCGGCGTGAAGCTGGACGCCGACAGCCTTAAGATCTACCACGACAGGGTGGACAAGACCTACGAGGGGCTTCCCCTCGACATTGCAGTGGAAATCTCGGAGCCCGAGAGCGTAGCGAAGATGATCCTTCATTACAGGATGGAGGGCGGCAAGTTCTACTCCAGGGCCGGGATGGAGCGCAGCGGCGATTTCAATTATCACACCAGTATCCCGCCTGAAATGATCAGCGGAAAGGGGATCGAATATTTCATCGTCGTCGTGGGGAAGGACGGAAAGAAGAGGATAGGTGTCGGGTCGGCGCGCTCGCCCGAGAAAACCGCGGTCAGGAAATCCCCGGTCAAGCAGTTCGGCATCAAGGACAAATCGCAGTGGACAACGAGCTTCGAGTACGTGGATTTCTATTACAAGGACGTGAACAGGGACTACTTCTGGAAGCTGGAGTCGGATTTTCTCTACAAGATCAGAACCTTTCTTTACAGCGTCAGGATGGGGCTCGGGTTTTTCCAGGGGCAGGGCGGCCGCCTCGAGGATATTGAAAACAAGTCGATACCGGACAGCGCGCTGGACCCTCTCTCGTTCGCCTACTTTTACACGGAGATGGAGCTGCGGATCGTAAAATATTTTTATGTCTCGGGCCGTTTCCTGGCGGGAACAACGCTGCAGAAGCAGGGGCATGGAAACGGGGGCGACGTTATCGTGGGAGGCCAGGGCAGGGTGAGAATCGGCGAGGACTGGGCTTACCTCGTGCTGGCCGCATCCTTTACAAAGGACGCGGGCATTGAGGCCGAGCTGTCCGTGACCATCGATGTCCTGAAAAAGATTCCCATTGCCGGCTACGTGCTGGTCACCGATCTTCCGGTGAGCGAGGAGTGGGGGGTCAGGCTCGTCGGGCAGGTGGGTTGGAGGCCGGCTCCCTGGATCGCCATTTCGCTCAGGGCCGGCTGGAATATCAGGACCATAACCCACGAGAGCTTCAGCGTGGGCGCGGTCACGGAGTTGAAGTGGTAGCACGAATGATGGGATGCAGGATGCTCGCGCCGGCCGCTCTCTGCGCCGTTGCCGTCACGGCGGCGGGGGGCGCCGAAGGCGGGGGCGAAGAGCCGGGCTACGAGGCGGCCGTCAGGCACCTGCCGCTTGCCGAGGCCAAGGCCGGCAAGAACGTGGAGATCTGCGTCGACGTGACCGGGGACTGGAAGATGGAGGAGCTCACGCTCATCTACAGGAAAACGGGCATGTCCAGCTTCAAGAAGGCGCAGTTCAAAGTCTCTTCCTCGGGAAGCTGGGTGGCCGTGGTCATGGGCGGCGATGTCAGCTTCCCGGGGTTTGAATACGCCATCTGGGTAAAGGAGAAGGGAATGAAGGGAAGGTTCGCCGTTGCCTCGGCGCAGGAGCCGCATCCCGTCGTGGTCCACGGCATTTCCCTGAAGGATATCAAGAACCTCAGGCTGAAGGCGTACCACGGGACAACGTCGAGCTTCTTTGCGGATTATTCGTTTTCCTGGTTCGGCAGGCAGGAGAGGATAAACCGGGAGACGGGCGCGACCGAGGCTTCGGTCATCGATCATTTCCACCGCGCCGAGTTCGGCTATTCCTACAGGCTGCTCAGCATCCTCCACTCCTTTTACTTCGGTTTCGGAATCGTCAGGGGGCAGACGATGAAGGACGGGAAAAAACAGTGGGTGGGAATCGATTACGGCTTCGCCAGGGTGCTGCTGGAATTTCACCGGTATATCGCGCTGGAGCCGAGGATCCTTTTCGGCGGCAGCGAGGAGGGTTTTGACTGGGGCGGCGGCGCGGTGCTCAGGCTGGGCAATACCCTGGAAACGCATGCCGACATAGGGTTCGAGATCATCAGCACCGTGGGCAGCACGGTGCTGGTCAGGTTTGCCTGGGACACGGTGCGCGGGTTCCAGATGGGCCTGAACGCGGAGCTCACCAATTTTCCCTCCAGCGCTTCCTGGGGGACGCGCATCTACTGCGACGTCAATTTCATCGGGTACAAGTACCTCGGCATCAAAGGCACGCTCGGGTACGCGTCGCGAAACAGCGCGAAGGGCGGCATCGTGGCAGGCCTTGCCGCCAGCGTGAATTTTTAAGCACAGCGCCCCGCAACGTCCGACCCCTGTAATAAAGGTGTTGACTTTTTTCCCGATTCAGGACATCTATGAGCCATGCAGCAACTTCAAAACGGACAGTTCCTTCCGCGCGGCGTTTTCTTCACCTGCGGAAAGGGGATTGCCAGAGAGAAACTGGCATCCTTCGAGATGGCTCTTCGGAATGCCGGGATCGCCGAGTACAACCTTGTCAAGGTCTCGAGCATATTCCCGGCTGAATGCAGGATTCTCAAGCGCCGTGAAGGCAGGCGCCTGCTCATGCCCGGCCAGATCATCTTTGTCGTCATGAGCCAGAACCAGACCTGCGAGCCGAACCGCCTGCTGTCCGCCTCCATCGGCCTGGCGGCCCCGGCCGACAAGACGCATTACGGCTACCTGAGCGAGCACCATTCCTTTGGCCAGACAGCACGCAAAAGCGGGGATTTCGCCGAGGACCTTGCCGCCACCATGCTTGCCAGGACGCTGGACATTGATTTCGACCCCGACAAGAACTACGACGAGAGAAAAGAGATCTACAGGATGAGCGGAAGGATCGTGGAATCCACCAGCATCACGCAGTCCGCCCGCGGCGACACGAACGGCCGTTGGACGACCGTCCTGGCCTCCGCCGTCTTCATTATCTGACAGCTTCCTTATAATTGCCCCGGGTAGGGGAGGCTTCAGCCTCCCGATTTCCACAGCGGGTAGGGGAGGCTTCAGCCTCCCGAAAAAAAAGGAATGGGCGACTGAAGTCGCCCCTACCCACGTTGGGGATGTTCGGGCAGAATTCCGATGAAGCCGCACTGGCGCTCGGTGAGATTGCCCCTGCGGTGGGAGAAGAAGAGATCGGCGTTGCAGCGCGTGCATTCGTCGATGACCTCGATTCCGGAAGCCGGTACTGACGCGGCAAGAAGCTGCAGCCTGGCGATCTCGCGAAGGTCGGCCAGCGGCTTCCCATCTTTCCGCGCGATGACCCCGGGTTCGGAGCAGGACGCGACGAGCCGGGCGGCAACGTCCTCACCCACCTCGAAACAACACTTGCCGATGGACGGTCCCACGGACGCGACGATCGCGTCCGGGTCGGCGTTGAACTCCGAGCGCATGACGTCGACGGCCTCGCCTAGGATGCCGGCTGCAAGCCCCCTCCACCCGGCATGCACGGCCGCAACGCATGCCCCATCCCTGTGCGCGAGCAGGACGGGAACGCAGTCGGCCGTCCAGACCGTCAGGAGAATGCCCGGCCGTCCCGTGACAAGCCCGTCAAGCTCTATGCCGCGAACCACATGCGGCGTGTCCTCTTCCGTTACCGTGCCGACCGTGCTGGAATGGACCTGGCTGACCCTGAAGATCGCGCCGTGGAACGCCTTTGTCCCGGCGCTGTCGTGGACCGATTCATTGCGCGTGCTGAACCCGGCGAGGAAGCGTGTCTGCGAAATCAGCCTGGAAAAAATCATCTCAATGCACGTACAGAATCCAGCCGTTGAATTCCCCTTCGGTTCCGCCGGCCATGTCCGCGACCTTGAGGGTCCATGTTCCCGAGGCGTCTTCACCGTTGAAAACGGACAGGTCGCAGTCGGGCGCTTCAGGGTCGGGATAGGTGACGATGATATCGTTCGCGCCGCCGCCGCTCCGATCGTGCAGCGTGCAGGACGTGTCGGCCGGCGACGTGAGCGTCACGCTGAGGTCGGCAATGTACTCGTGCGAGATGCTCACGTAGGCCTCGACGCCGCTCACCGCGAAATCGGAGGGTACGGTAATCGTGCTCGTCCTGCCCGATGCTTCATTGTCGGGGATTTCCATGGGAAAGAAGTCGCCGGGGTAGAACGCGTCTTCCCTGCAGTACTCGCGCTCGCCTTTCAGGTAGAGGCTCCACGAGTTGAGCGTTCCGCCGAAGGATCCGGCGTTTTCCACGATGAGCCGCCAGTTGCCGTAGACCTCGGACCCCGTGAGCAGGCACAGGTCGACCGTGGGCGTGAGCAGGGTAGGATATTCACCGATAATGTTGTCGTCGCTGCCGCCCTGCCGCTTGTGGAGCGGGAAGGCCCTGTTGTCCGGCCGTACGAGAAGAAGCGTCAGGTCCCCGATCCAGTTGTGAAGGATGTTCACGTAGACGCGTATGTCCCTGACCGTGAAGCAGCAGTCGCTGACAACGATCGACCTGACGAGCGTTCCGGTCCGTGGAATGCCCACGGCCGACGCGTCGTTGTACACGTGCCATTCGACGGGGTTGCATTCCAGCTCCTCGCAGTTGATATCCGGAATGACCTCGACGAAGTCCGGGATCAGCTCGGCCGTGTCGTTTCCCGCGACATCCTCGGCCGCGAGATCCTCGACCGCCATGTCTCCCTCCACAACATCGATGGCCTCCGCTCCCGGCTCATCTCCCGCCACGTCCACGGCGTCGGGCTCTTCGTCGGCGTCTTCCTCCACCAGGGGATGGATCCATATCTTTACCGTGTTGGTCACCCCGCCGGTCAGGTTCACGACCGTGCAGCCCGTGGCAATGACGATGTCTTCGCTTTCGCCGTACACTTCGATGTAGAACGTCCGCCGTCCCTCGGGGACCTCGAAGGAGATATCGAACGTTCCTGATTCGCGCGTGACGGGGTCCGTCACGTGAAGCGTCGTGGCGCGGGGATCGGGCACGGCCTTGCCGTCGTCCGTGCACTCCTGGACGGCGGTGTCGTAAACCCAGATCCTGACGCTTGTCGCGTCGTCGAGCACGCTGCCCGTCATGATGAGCGCGGCCACAAGCGTCGCGGGCGAAGAGCGGCCGTCCGGCGCCGCCTTGCAGGCGGCCAGCATGCATATCGCGCATGCGGCAACTATCGAAAACAATCTCACAGCTTTGTAATATACAACATCCGTTGAAAAATCAAAATGATAACTTATAATTAGAAGCCGTCTTATAAATACCTTTTATCCCTATCAGTGGGTAGGGGCGGCTTCAGGCGCCCGCTTGAATGCATTTTCATGGGAGGCTGAAGCCTCCCCTACCCATCGGAGGAAATAGTGATGGGAGGCTGAAGCCTCCCCTACCCATCGGAGGAAATAGTGATGGGAGGCTGAAGCC
>JBDRLK010000719.1:0-15773 GCA_043813155.1 Pseudomonadota bacterium
TTGTCCAGGAATCCGCAGCCGACACATCCTCCTCAACCACCTATTGGCCCCACCACATCACCTCCTCCTGCGTTTGGCCCCGCCTCCTCCACCGCACCCACCGGCTGGCTATTGGCTCTTCCACCGCAACCACGATCATTCCAGGAGGCGGAGGTGGTGAAAAGCTGACCGGTGGTGGATGGATGTGGAGGACGGGCCAAAAGCCGGTGGTGGAGACGGGGGCTTTCTACTCCTCGCCCTCGCCCGCCGGCTGGAGCACGAAGGGATAGGTCACGATAACCACGCCGCCGCCCTCGGGAGACGGGAAAGTCCAGCGGCGCACGGCCTTGGCGACACATTGCTCAACCGTGGTGTTTCCAAGCGTAGAGCTGGCCACCTTCGACATCTGAACCGCTCCCGTGGGAGAGATGATGAACTGGATGGCAACACGGCCCGACAGGTCCGGCTTTACAGCCAGCTGCTGCTCGTAGCAGAAACGGATCTCGTTCAAATGCTGGCGGATAACGCGCCTGATGACCTCCTTTGAAAGAGATCCCTTGACTTCAGCCGTTCCGGGCCTGATTGTCGGGACCTTTCCGCCGCCTCGTCCGCCCAGGCCGCCGGCGCCTCGTCCATAGCCAACTCCCGAGCCGCCGCCGCCGCCATGCCCGATGGTGCCGAGGTTGCCGAGCCCGATGGTGCCTTCACCCGTTCCACCGCCTCCACGCCCGGTGCCCCTCAGGCCCAGGCCGCCGAACCCGAAATTGGGGCCGATCTGGTTTCCCATGAGAGCGCCCAGGGCGTTCTCTGCGTCGGTTCCGAGGGCCGTGTCCCTGCCGAAGGGAGACGTGGGCATGTTGAGGTTCTGCTGGAGCACGGACAGGATTCCCGCGCCCTTGGCTATATCCTCTTTCTGGTCCCTTGCCATGTGCGGGTCCGGGTTGTCCTGCGGCCCCTTGATACCGTACATGTTGTCCGTCTTCTTGTTCTTCGGGTCACCCATCTGGCCTTCCTCGCCCTTGTGCCGCTTGCCCTTGCCGCCCTCCTTGTCATCCGCCTTGTCCTTTTTCTGCATCCACTCGGGCAGCTCCTCCTCGGGGATGATCTCCTGCGGCTGGAGCAGGAACTTTACGTAGCGGTTGGATTCCGACAGCTGGTCCAGGGAAAGCGTCCGCGAGTCGGGCGGGAAGAAGAACACCAGGAACAAAAGGAGCATGTGGCCCAGGAAGCTCAGTCCCGTGAACGATTGGTTCGCCCAGTCGAACACGATCGGCAGCCTGGGCTTTCTCGGGCTGGGAACGGAATTGATCAGGAATGTAACCTCCCCGAAATCAAGCTTGCACCTGGCGCCCGGAGGAACCTGGTAATTGCCCTGCCCGGAAGGAAGCACGTCCTTGAATGTCTTGACATCCCCGCTCTCGAGCGTAACATCCCCGCCCGTGAACTGGGGTATATAGTGAACCGTACCCGATGCATCGGCGACGGTAACCTTGCTCTGGCCGCCCAGCATGTCAACGGGAACCCAGAAATCGCAATCAGGCTCTTCGCCGATCTTGAACTCCGGTTTTTTGCGCGTCAGGTGATTGACATTGAACACCGTGTTTTTCCATACGGGGATAACCTCGATGGCATGCGTTGTCGAATCCTCGATTTGATTCAGATCGATGAGCTTTGCCGCGGCCGCGGTTCTTTCCGCTTGCGTGACGTCCTCGCCTCCCAGCCCCGGGATTCCCGGCAACATGCCGGCAAACGGCGGAGGAGGCGCAAACGGAATCTGCGGCACCGCATGCGCGAAAGCGCCCGGCATGACTCCCGGCGTTACGCCCAGCACGGGAGGTGGAACGGCGGCTGCCTTCTGCGCGGGCGGTGCGGCTGCAGGAGCCGGCGCTGCCGCCGCCTTCTGCCCGGGCGCGGGGGCCGCGGCCTCTGCCTGGGCTCCACCCTTGACCTCGAGAAGAAGCTTGAACGGGCCGATGGTAATCAGATCGCCGCTCTGAATCCTGCATTTATTGACCCCTTTTCCGTTGACCATGGTGGGATGATCGGAGTCCAGGCTGAAAATCGATATGTCGTCTTCACCTCCCACCTGAATGACCGCATGGGTCATTGCCACGCCTTCATCATCAAGGGAGATGTGGTGTGTGCCGAGCTTCCCTATCTTGATTGCGGGCTGGGAAAGCTCCTTTTCACCGATGACCTCTTCACCCTTGTAAATCTTGAATTTAATTTCGGGCAATTTGCCTGCCATGATGTTGCCTCCAATGAATTTTTAATTCAACTTCAACCGTAGTGCGGGGCTTTACGCCCCGCCGCGGCCCTAAAGGGCCGCACTACAACGTCCAACTACAGATTTTCGACGCTTTTGAGCATCTCGGGGATAAAATGCTGTCTCACCCGGATGAGCGAGCTGACTTTCGATTTCCTCCTGGCGCCTACAAGCTCTCCATCGGGCCTGACGAGATCGCCCGTGACCAGGTCGTCATCGAAGTCGTACTCGGTCACCTGGGACATACCCCCGGTCCCGCCCATGTCATCCTGGGCAAAAACCTGTGGGGCTGCAAGGAAAAACAAAAGGGCGCATATAAAACCGATAATATACTTAAACATTTTTTACCTCCAAGTATTTAGATTTATCATCAAATTATCGTGTTTGCAATAGTTTTCCTGATATGACACCGGGCGTTTCATTAAGTTCCCGGTTTTTTAATATTTTTTATCTTTTTAACTCAAACTCCAGGGTAGGGGAGGCTTTAGCCTCCCGCTCCTCTTAAACCGGGCGGCTGAAGCCGCCCCTACCCCCGGGGTAGCATCACCGGGCGGCTGAAGCCGCCCCTACCCCCGGGGTAGCATCACCGGCGGCTGAAGCCGCCCCTACCCGCAGATGCTGGTCGCCTACTTCTTCTTACCCTGCTTCTTTCCCTTCTTCTTAGGCTTTTCTTCCTCCCCGTAAGCCCCTTCCTCGATATCGTCTCCACCTTCCTCTTCCACCTTGGCTCCCTTTCCTTCTTCGGCTTCTCCTTCTCCTGCCTTGCCTTCCTCCGCCTCTCCCTCAGGTTTCTTTTCTTCGGCCGCGCCCTCGCCTTCCACCGCCTTGGCCGCCTCTTCAGCTGCCTTGGCCTTGGCCTCGGCCGCTTCCTTGGCCTTGGCCTCGGCTTCCTCCTTCTCCATCTCTTTCTGCATCTTGGCCGCGTCTTTCATCAGGACCGCGGCCTCCTTGATCAGCTCGATGGACTTCTTGCAGTTTTCCAGCCGCTTCTCGGCTTCCTCTGAAAAGCTCTCCACCCCCTTCTTTGTTCCCGCCCGCACCTTGAAATCCTTGAACCACTTGATGGCTGTCTGGAAGTTGTCGTATCCCGAGTCACCGGCCTTGTCCAGCCTGTAGTCCTGGTACAATACGCCCATGTTGAAATAGGCCTCGGGCCGCGTTTTATCCAGCTCAATGGCCTTATTATAGGTGGCTTCCGCTGCTTCGAAATCATCGAGGCCGCGCTGCGCCACGCCGAGGTTGATCTGCGCTTCATAGTTGTCGGGCTTCAGCTCAATCGCTTTTGAAAATACCGCCTTGGCGTCCTCGTAGCCCCTGAAGCCGATGGTAATGGAGCCGAAGTTCATGTAGGCCTCGAACATGCTGCCGTCGAGCGAGTAGGCCTTTTCGAAATATTTCAGGGCCTCGATAATCTCTCCCTGCCTCATTTTCAGCAGGCCCCACACGTTGTAGATGGGCGCGTAGTTGCTGTCGATCTTCGTTGCCTGCACGCAGACGACCTCGGCGAGGGTCAGCTTGTTCTTGTCTTTCATGGCCATGTCCAGGTAGAGGTAGGCCATCTCCGTGAAGGCCGGCAGGCTTTCCGCGTCAATGGCCAGGGCGCGCCGCAGGTTCTTGAGCGCGTCGTCCTGGTTTTTGGCCATGTCCCCGCTCGTGCGCGTCCTCTGGATCTGCGCCAGGTTGACGTAGGCCTCGACCGACTCCAGCGCCAGGGGGGCGCCCTTGATGGCGTCGCGGTACATCTTCTCCGCCTGCGTCACGTCCCCCGCATTGTAGGCGTAATTGGCCATCATGATCCTGGGGGGCGAATAGTTGGGGTCCATCTTCAAGGCCTGCTTGAACATGCCCTTGGCCTTTTCATAATTCTTGCACTCGTGCCAGACCAGGCCGGCATTGAAAATAGCCATGGCCAGCCCGTCCTTCTGCTCCCTGGAGGCATCCTCGAAAAGGCCGGCCACCTTGCCGCATGCAGCCTCGTCCCAGCTCTTTGATTGGGTATGCGCGTTGAAAGACGTGACGGCCTCCTTGAACGTCTCCTTTGCGGCTTCCGAGATCTCGGGCTGCACGCCCCCCTTGCCGCCGGGTCCCCCCTTGACGCCTTCCGGTCCCTTGCCGCCCGTCGCTCCTCCACCGCAGCCGTAGGCGGCAACAAGGGCAAAAGCGATAACAACCAGACCTGCTTTCCATTTATTACGCATTATTTCCTCCTTGAGCCTATAGGCATCGCAATCCCGGGCATGGGCGACTTCAGTCGCCCATTCCACGTTCGATGGGAGGCTAAAGCCTCCCCTACCCTTGAATTGAACCATGCCCATTTTTCACTTTTCATCATTCATTCTCTTTCCGGTCCCTGATCCTTAATCCTTCGGCGCTTCTTCCAGGCCGGCGCCGACCGAGATGTCTTTCTCCTTCTCCTCCGCCGCCGTGAGGATCTTCTCGATCACCCTCGGTGTCGCCTTGACCAGGAAGGGCAGCGTGGCCGTGGTCCTTATCTCCGCCGAGAGGGGGTATTTTTTCGGGTCGAGCTTGTTGAGCTCCGTCTCGCACAGCGTGGACCATTCGTTGAACCACCTCTTCTCCTTGGCCTTTTCGAGACAGTGCTCGAAGCCCACGACCGCCTCGCCCTTGTACGCGAGGGCCATCTCGTCCCTGGCGTCGTTGTAGGCGTCGAGCATCTCCGGGTCCTCCTTGATGATGTCGGCCACGGGAGCGTTGTACAGTGCGTCATAGAACTCGCGGAACATGTCGCCGTGGCGGGCCGCGGCCGCGATCTCCCACTGCTCGATGCCGACCTTGACCGTCTCGACGAACAGGGCATCGGCCTTTTTCATGGCCTCGTCCTTCTTCTGCTGCCAGTCCTTGAGGTCCTTTTTCGTCCACGTCTGGAACTTCATCCAGTTGATGTATTTTTCCCAGTCCTTCTTGGACTGGTGATAGTACTTGTTCTTGATATAATCCTTCTCGCTTGCGGCCTTCGCGGGGTCCTCGGAGTAGCTGATATCGGTCGTCTTCATCTTGTCGGGGTTGAACAGCGGGAACTTGACCTCCTTGAATTTTTTATAATAGATCTCGCCGAGGTGAAACCTTGCCTGGCCCACGGCCGCGAACATGGACTTGCCTCGCACGGCCTTGTCCGCCTCCTTTTCCTCCGGCGTTGACCCGGAAAACTCCATCTGCGACATGGGGTCCTTGGCGTACAGGTCGTTGGCCGCCTTGTAGTACTTTTCGGCCTGAGGGATCTTCTTCAACTGCCAGTAGGCGTTGGCGATCTCGACGCTCGCCCGGATCTGGAAGTCCATGGCCTTGGCGTTCTTGTACTTCTTGATGTATGTATCGTAATGGCCGGCGACCTTGGACCAGTTCTTGTTCTTCTTGTAAATGGTCCCGATGCCGAAGAACACCATGGCCACCTCGGCGGGCCTCGCCTTCTTCCCCTTGGAGTAGTTCTTCTGGAAGAGCATGGCGTTGTCGATGGCCTTGTCGTCCTGGCCCAGGCCAAGCCTGAAGAACGTGGCGTTCTGCAGGGCCTCGGGCGCGTTGTCCTCTCCCGAGTACTTCTTGGCATAGGCCTCGTAAAAATCAGCGGCCTTTTCATACAGCGCGATGGCGTGGTAGTTCTGGCCGATGAAGTAAAGCGCCTTCTTGGCCCAGCTCGAGTCCTTGAACCGCTCGTCGGTGATCAGGATCTGCCTGGCCTTGATGGCCGCGCCGATGAGCCTGGAGGCCTCGAACTCGATGGCCATGTTGAACAGGACCTCGTCGAGCTTGGCGTTCGTGCACTGCTGGCCCCACTTCTTGTACAGCTTGTAGTAGGTGAGCGCCGATTCCTTGAACTGCAGGTTCTTGTGATAGTCCTCGGCCTTGAGCCTCTCGATGTTGCACTTGACCGTGTAGATGATGTCCGCGAACTGCGGGTCCTCGCGATAGGGCGCGAACTTTTTCTCGCTTATGAATTCATCCACGGCGCCGGTCAGCTTGTCGTTGCAGGCCAGCTTCTTGTCCGTGAGCCTCTGGAGCGTGGCGGTGTCCCACTGGCCTTCGGGCTTCTGCCTTTCCTGCTCCACGAGCAGGTCGTTGTACGTCCTGATGGAATTGAGGCAGTCGAGGTAGAGGTTGGCCGCGAAAATGCCCACCTCGTCGCTGGGGTGACTGTCCGCGATGTCCTTGAACAGGTAGGCCGCCTCGGCGAAATGGTTGGTCTCGTAGTAGATCCTGGCCTTGCGGTACTTGATGTTGGGCAGCTCGTCGCTATCCTTCACGAAGCAGGTGTAGCGCGCGAAAGCGTCGAGCATCTTCTCTTCCGTGGCCGAGATCTTCTTGGGCTCGTATTCCGCGACCTTCAGCGCCAGATCGTCCTCCTCCTTGCCCTTCTTCTTCTTGCCCTTCTTCTTGCCCTTCTTCTTGCCGCCCTCTTCCTCCTGGGCGCCGTAGCTCTTCAGCGTGTGCTTCTGGGTCTTGTCGTCCTTGTGATACATGTGGTAGAGGTTGTTGTAACACAGCACGGACGCGTAGGCCGCATCGGCCACGTACTCGCCCTCGGAGTCGAGCTCGACGACGTCGTCGAAAGCCGGGCCGCACTTGACCCAGTCCTCCATCTTCCACAGGAGCTCCGCCTTGTAGTAGGCGATCTTGTAAAGCGTTATCCTCTGCGTGTCATCTCCCTCCTGCGGTATCTGGTCGAGGTCGGGGTACTCCTTGACGATCAGGTCGTACATCTCGGAGGCCAGCTTCATGGTCTTGGGGTCGTTCGTTCCGGGCTGCGTGTCCGTTCCGACCGCTTCGCGGTGCCAGTAAATGGCCTGGTCGAGGATCATCCCCACGGTCTTTTTCAGGCACTCGCCCTTGATGTCCCCGGGGGCGCCCCCCTCGGAGAACAGCTTCTCCATCTTCGCAAGCCTGCCCAGCTCCTTTTTCTGCGCTTCCTTATCCTTCAGCGAGTTCGTCGCAAAGGTGATCCAGTACTGCCAGTCGCAGATCGCAACGGAATCCGGGGCGATCTCCATGAGCTTGTGATAGGTGGAGATGGCCTCCTTCCACATGCCCTGCCCGAAGTAGTTCTCGGCCAGGAGCTGCATCTGGTTCTGCGCTAGGTCTCCGCCGTACTTCTGGAAAAACTCCCAGGCATGGTCCGGCGTCCCGATCTGGGCGTAGGGCATGACCATTTCCATCCTCGCCTGCTTCTGCAGCGACGCGGCGTTGGGGTCCTCGGGGTGCTGCTGGGCGTAATCCACGACCGCGATGAACGTCTCGATCGTCCCCTTGTAATCCTGCATGTTGAACATGCACCATGCCTGCTTGTAGATGGCGAACCCGTAGATGTTCGTGTCCTCGAACTTGGCCACCTCCTTGTAGAACTTCAGCGCGTTGCCCATGTTGCCCTCTGTAAAGTAGAACTCGGCAAAGGACAGGTAGGCGTTGGGAATGTACTTGCTGCCGGGGAACTCCTTGATCAGCTTCTTGTAGATCTCCCCTCGCCTTGGCCGCGTACTCCTGCTTCTTGTCGGGGAACGTGCGGGCGATCTCGTCGAGCGAGTAGCCCAGGTAGAAGAGCGCCTCGTCCATCCTCGCGAAATCCGGGAAAACGGAAACGAGCTGGGCATAGGCCTTGATCGCCGCCATCCTGTATTCCTCGCTCTTGGCCAGGTATGCCTTCTGCTTCTTCTTGAGCTGCTCGAACTGCTTCTTGTCCTTGCCCTGCTTGGCCTGGAACAGCTGGTCCTCCATGGCCATGGCCTTGAAGCCGAAATTCTGCTGCAGCTCGAAGTTCAGCTCCGCTATCCTGAAATAGGCGTCGGGTTTTTTCGGGTCGTTGTTGCTCATGTTCTTGATGAGCTTCTTGGTCAGCGTGAGCTCTTTGTTCAGCAGGTCGTCGGCTATTTTCTGCTTCTTCTTCTTTCGCAGCTGGGCCGTTGCGGTTTCCTGGATGCCCGTAACGCCCGGGCCCGTGACGCCCTTCTGAAACTGCGACAGGTCGATGTCCGATTTCTTCCTGTCCTGCGACTTGAAGGCCGATTCCGGCGAAGCCGCCTTTTTCATGGTCGAAAAGCCCTTCCCTTTCCCGGGACACTGGGACACGGCATCGATGGCGGCCTGTTCCATGCACACCCCACCCTCCGCCGAAGCGTCGCGCGCCCGGAGAAAGGCGACCAGCAGGACCGCCGAAAGAAGGATAAACAGTGTATGGCTCGAAAAACATTTCCCTTTCATAAAAGCCTCCTCGATTTTTTTACTTAAATATGACTATCGACAATAAAAACACGCTTTTGTTCTGGCTTGCTTTTCAGCCTCCGGCCGGCAGCCTTCGGCCATCAGCAGTCAAAGGAGTCAACGTTGCCTAGCGGCCGCACCTGGACACGATGACCTGCCGGTAATATCCGAGCTCATCTCTCCAGTACTCGCCGAAAAACGGCCAGATCTGATGCTCCGAGTCGGTCTTGGGTTTTTTCGCTTTCTCGCTCGGCGCTGAAATTTCGAGTTCGTTCATGATCTCCTGCTTGAGCTCGCCTCGAAGCGCGTTGAGAATCTCGATCTGAATGGCCGTGGCCTGGTTCAGAAGGTCCTGCAGGTCCATCAGCAGCCTCTCGAACCTGCTGCGCGCAAGGTTTCCGGCATTGTCCACGGCCACGCTCTTGGCCGCCGCGATGTCCTGGAGAATCCTGATGCCGATGCTCGCGTTTCTGAACTCGGGCGGCATCTTGGACAGCCGCGCCTCTTCCTTTTCCAGGATCTTGACGTACTCGAGGTTCCTCAGCAGCGTCCTGTCTCCCATGGTCACGTTGAGAATCTTCATGACGCGCGGGCTCAGGGTCTCCACCCTCTTCTCGCTCACCGCCCTGAGAAACTCGAAGAACTTGACGTTGTCGTCGTACTTGGCCATCTCCTTTTCGAGCTCGTCCTTGACCGGCTGGTACTCATCCTGGAAGGACCCCACGGTCTCGTTGGCTTCCTCGTACCAGCAGTTGGTGAAGTAGATCACGCTCCTGAGCACGAGCGACTCCGGGTAGAACCTGTCCACGAAGTAGGGGGAGTTGAGCGTGTGGATGTTGCCGAGCGCCTTCTGGTACCCCTGGATCTTCGGGTCGTCCCCGACCTGGAAATAGGCCCAGCTCTCCTCGAAAAGCGAATCGAGCCAGTACTCGCTCGTCATGGGGAGCTTGCCCCAGGACTCGAGCGCGCTGTCCCAGTGCTCGGTGGAGTAGTAGATCCTGGCCAGGGACAGCCAGGCCAGGTCGAGGAAACGCTCCTCCTCGGCCGAGAGGAATATCCTCGCGGTGTCCTCGTACTTGTCGACGATCCTCTTGAAGGCCTTGGCGGCCGGCGAAGCCTGCCTCTCCCTCACGTAGGTGATCCCGGCGAAGAAAAGGGAGTGGATGTGATACTTCGCGTCCGTGTCCACGGCCTCGAGGAACTCGCGGGCCCTGGAGAACTCATTCTGGCCGTACCAGTACCTGCCCATGAGATAGAGAAGCTCGTTGTAGGTTTCTTTTCTCTCGGGGGTATTGAAATCCGTGAGAACCTCGGGCGTGTCGCCGTACTGCCCCGTCAGCCCGATAATGCCGGCGGGCTCGGGAAGAACGCGGCTGAGCTGCGCCAGCCACTCGAGCGTGGGACGGAAATACAGGTGGGCCTCGCCCATCTGCACGATCTCCTCGAACACGGCCAGCGCGGACTGGTAGAACTTGAGGTGGAACAGGCTCTTGCCCAGGAAGAACTGGGCCTTCTGCTTGTTGGCTTCCGCATCCGTGGTGGCGCCCTCGACAACCCTCTGGAACTGAACCGAGGCTTCCCTGAACGCCTTCTGCTGGTAGAGCCTCAGGCCCGCGGCCATGGCCTCGCTCGGCGGCCCTTCGGCCAGGGGCGGCGGCGTTGCCGCAGGCGCCCCGTCTTCAGGAGACATGGTCGTGTCGGGTGTGAAGACCATGTCCTGGCTGAAGCTTCCCGATGTGATCAGAAACAATGCCGTTACAATCGCCATTACGATCGTGGAAGAAGCTTGTTTTCTCATCCTATAGTCCTCCGTTATATTTTTGATTCATAAACTTGAATTTCATTAGTTCCTTCAAATCGAATTTACTATTAAAGAGCAGAATGAATGGATTGTCAAGAGTAAAAACCTATCAACTTTATTAAATAGCCATCAGCTTTCGGCCATCGGCTTTCAGCCGTTGAAGCACCGTGATCGTGCATGAAAAACCGTCTGCATAGACGGCTGCGCGGGCAGAGCTGTGGGACAAGAGTATCCTGTTGTGTATAAAATGGTAGGTTGTTGAGAAGGGAAGAGGAAAGATTAAAGCTTCCGTTCGTGGAGCTCTTACTCCTCGGCCTCTTCCTCGTCAGAAGATTCCCCACCCTCATCGGTGACTTCCTCGGTGGTCTCCTCTTCAACCTCGGTCTCCGTCGTGGCCTCGGTCCCTCCGGTCTCCTCAACGGTCGTCTCCTCGGCCGGGGTCGTGCCCTCTCCGCCACCCTTGCCGCCGCAGGCATAGCCCAAGCCAACGAGAGCAACACAAACTAAAAGTGCGATTAATTTCTTCATTTCTTTTCTCCTTCGGTGAAAATAATTACTTCGGTGAAAGTAAATTAGATGATTATTATATCGGTTGCGAAGGAATGTCAAGAAAAAGTCGCCGGAACATTACAATTGTTTACAATCTATTCAGAGGCCGGAAGCCGCCTCCACCTCCTCCCCTTTTATCCGTCGAAGGCAGGATGAATAAGCCGCAATGGGCTGCCCGCCAGGGGCGGCCTGCCGGTGTAGTGCGTCAAATGTCCCTTGACGTATTCTGTCGTCGGGAAACATGTCCAGTCGTCGTGATATATGTAAAGAAGCGTTTGACGCACTACACTAGCCCTTGCGCCTGGCGTGCGGGAATGCCGTCCAGATCCTGATGGCAAGCCCAGTGCCGAGCACGGCAAAGGGGATGAGGAAAACAGGCCAGAAATCCCAGCTGCGCGACGTGATGAAGCCCAGGGAGATGGACTGCACGCCCGTTCCGAGATACACGAACCCGTCGATCATGCCCACGGCCGTGGCCGCGCCCCTGCGCCCGCCGAAATCCATGGTGGCCGTGCCGGACAGCAGGCCGTGCACGCCGATCACGCACAGGGATATGAAGACGACGGCGATGCCGAGGACCAGGGGCGAGCGCCTCAGGAAGACGGCCATGACGATGGTGCCGGCCAGCATGCCCGCGTACATGAACGCGGCCGACGGGCCGCGGCGGGACTGGAACAGCTTGTCCGAGACCGTGCCCGCGAAGAAACCGCCGAATATGCCTGCGAAGCACAGCAGGAGCCCCCAGTTCTCCTTGAAGAACAACGTGGCGCCGGGCATGCCGATTTCCTTGGCGAAGATGAAATACCAGTGCATGATCCCGTTGCGGATAACGCCCGAGCAGAACTCGATGGCCGCTACAGTCAGGATGATGGGGTTCGTTATGATCTTCCTGATGATCGCGAAGGCGCCGATCTCCTGGTCCATCTCGCCCGAGCTGGCGTCGCCCGTGTCAAAATCCTCGTGCCCGGCCTGGCTCGGCTTGTCCCTGAGCAGAAACAGCTCGATGATCACGAACGAAACCAGGATTCCCGCGGGGATGAAGAACACGTACCAGGTCTGGTTGACCGCGGCCCCGTCGGACCCGAGCAGGCCGCGAAGGAACGACTCGACGAGCCCCAGGCCCTCCGGCGCCTTTGCCACGGTCGCGTTGACGATGGACTGGCCCCAGTCAAAGGCAAAGTAGATGCCCAGGGAGATGAGCGTCCCGAAAATCCCGCTGAAGACGCCCCGCTCCTTGACGTGAAACCAGTGGGAATTGAGCTTGACGATGGACACCGCGCCGTAGCTCTGAAAGTACATGTTGATCGCGTAGAGCACGGAAAAAGCGATCGTCAGGTTGACGGCCATGCCCCTGGCCAGGAACAGCCACGTCAGGATTCCCATGGCGATGTTCATGACGGCCGCGCCGGTCGCGCCGATGATAATGCCCTTTCTGCCCCCGATCCTGTCGACAAGCGGGCCGTTGACAAGAAAGGAAAACGCATAGGTGATGGTCCCGGCGGCGAAAATCATGCCGAAAGACTCCTTGGGCATGAGCTCGTCGCCCAGCGCGTTCTTGACCACGGTCAGGTTGTAGCGCGCCATGTAGAGAAAGGCGTAGGTCAGGCCCATGGGAAACCAGTTGAGCCAGCTGCGCACGCGAAAGGCCCTCGCGTGGCCCCTCGGGTTGTTGACCGCGTAGATGACCGTGATGGCGACAAGAATGCCGAAGAAGATGAGGTTTTTTATCATGGCTTTTCCATTAGGAAGGGGCCGGACCTTGAATCGTGAATTTGGCCCGGCCGGTGGCCCTGTCGCTGCAGGAAAATAAATTCAAGATTCACGGTCCGGCCCCCGTCTTACGGTTCCACAGGTCCTGCAGGACCTCTTCGAGGTGCTTGCCCAGCACTTCCGGCTTGTCCGTCTTTTCCGGCTCGTTGTCGAACACGCCGTAGGGCACCTTGAAGTCGCGCACCCGGATGAACCCGGGGTCGCCGGCGGTCAGCTCCTCCCAGTCGCTATCCTTGTACATCTTTTCCATCTTGTCGTCGGACAGGCCGTGCTCCAGGATGCTGTCCGGCCTGTCGGGGTTGAAGCGCCGCCGGTTTTTTCGCACCGACTCCTCGTAGGAGACCTTGATGTAGAGGATCGCGGCCCTGCCCAGGATCTCGTCGCTCAGGTGGCCGTAGGCCTCCGTGAACCCGCCGTGCTCCGAGCCCCGGCTGAACTCGACCAGGGCCGTGCGCGAGTTGTGATAGAAGGGGTCGTCGCGAAGCAGCCTGGCGTAGCGCACGTTGAGCTTCCGGATCAGGAAGTGCCAGAACCTGTTGTCCTTGAAGTAGAAATTTTTATCGGAGATGAACCGCCCCATGCCCATCTTCTCGTACATCTCGTCGTCCTCGAACCTCTCCCACAGGATGGGAAAATCGTCGATCTCGTCGTACTCTCCCACGTGAAACCGCTCGATCCTCCCGTTGAGTGTCGTTTTCTTCAGGTAGTCGATCACCTCGGACTTGCCCGCCGCGGGCCGGCCGTTCAGGATAATGACGGGCAAAATATTGCTGCTCATGGCTCTCTCCTGCACAAATTATAATGTAGTGCGGGGCTTTAGCCCCGCCGAAACGGCTTGAGGCTCCCCGCGCGGGACGCAGGTAAAATAGAAACACTTTTCTGTCCGGAAATCAATAGGAAGGAACGAGAACGGCGCTATTCGCAGTACTCGGACCCGATGCCGCCTTCGAAGAGGAACTCGTAGTCCAGGTCATAGGAGTGGCAGTTCTCGGTCCCGGCGTCGCCGGAGACCTTGACGATGAACGTGAAGGCGTCGTCCAGGCCGCAGCTGCCGGACCAGAACAGGGACATGGTGTAGGAGCCCTCGCTCCAGTACTCCTCGTCCGTGCAGAAGGTGTTGTCGAACGACCCGCACTCGCCCGTGTACACGCAGAAGCCCCACTCGGTCTCGTCCACGCCCGACGGCGGGGTCATGCTCAGCGTGAAGTAGAAGTAGCACTGGTCGTCGAGCGGGTGGAGGAGGCACTCGAGGTGCGAGGCCTCGGCCGCCTCGATCGTGTACCAGTCCGTGTCGTCGCTGCCGTCCGTGGAGTAGAGCGTGGCGTTGCTCACCGAGTGCCCGCCCGAGCCCTCGTCCGCCCTCTCCAGCGGCCGCGCCTGGGCGCAGGCGTCGTTGATCTCGTAGGTGTCCTCGGGTATGCCGTTGTCGTCCTCGCCGTCGCAGGTGTTGTCCTCGCCGTCGCAGGCCTCGGCAACCGGCCGCGTGC
This sequence comes from Pseudomonadota bacterium, assembly GCA_043813155.1. Taxonomy (GTDB): domain Bacteria; phylum Myxococcota_A; class Polyangia; order DRWM01; family DRWM01; genus JBDRLK01. Next base: position 14,060 of record JBDRLK010000719.1, read on the forward strand.
CGCCCTCGCAGGGGCCCCAGGTCCCGCCGGAGGCGCACGTCTGCGTTCCGAACTCGCAAAGGCCCGTGTCGCCGCCCTCGCCGCAGTTCTGCGTCGCGCCGGCCGTGCAGGTGCAGTCCTCGTTGATCGTGCCGTCGCAGTCGTCGTCGAAGGAATTGTCGCAGCTCTCCGGGTTGCCCGGCCGGGCCGCGTTGTTGTTGTCGTCGCAGTCCGTGTTGTCGGCCACGTACCCTGCCGGCGCGGTGCAGTCCTCAACGTAGTTGGTGGGGTTGCCGTACGTGTCCGTGTCGCTGTCGCGGTAGAAGCGCGTCTTGACGCCCTCGTCGACCTCGCCGTCGCAGTCGTTGTCGTCGCCGTCGCACACCTCGGTCGTGCTCGCCGGGGCCGTGCAGTTCTCCCACACGCCGTTCACGCACGTTTCCGTGCCCGCGCCGCAGGGGTTGGAGCAGTCGCGCGTCACGCCGTTGTCCACGATCGTGTCGCAGTTGTTGTCCACGCCGTCGCACACCTCCTGCGTGGGGCTCGTGCAGGGCGTGGTGCAGTCGCCGTCCTGGCACGTGGAGCCGGACGGGCACTCGTTGTTGCAGCCGCCGCAGTGGTCCGCGTTCGAGTCCGTGTCCACGCACTCGGTGCCGCAGAGCATGTCGCCGCCCTGGCACTGGCAGGTGCCGCTGGTGCAAACGGCCCCGGTCGGGCACGCGTTGGAGCAGGCACCGCAGTGGGCCGCGTTCGAGTTGAGGTCCACGCACGAGCCGCCGCACAGGGTCTGGCCGCCCGCGCAGTCGCTTCCGCCGTCCCCGCCGCACCCGTAGGCGCCGGCAAGCAGGGCCAGTAAACATACCGCCGTCAGGATCAGCGGGGGTTTCTTCATGTTTTTCATTGCTAACCTCCTTAAATGTTTTTTCTCGTCTTAATTAAACTCGATTATTATACACTCTTAACAAATCCGACGCAATATTAACCTTAAAACCTCATTTGTCAAGCAGGACGTAAACAGCCCCCGGGCCGCCGTCACAGGCGCGCGCCGTTGCAAATCCCATGATGTGGCGGCCGATGCCGCTGCGGGCGTTGAGCCAGGCAACGAGGCCCTGCTTCAGCACGGGAATGCCCTCCTTCGAGCCCTTTCCCCTGCCGTGAACGATGAGCACGCAGCGTTTCCCCTTTTTACGGCTCTCCTGTACGAACTCATGAACCTTCTTTTTTGCCTCGCTCCTGTTCAGCCCGTGAAGATCCACCGCGGCCTCGACCGCGATCTCACCCTTGCGCAGCCTGTTCATCGTGACGGACCCCAGCGTTTTTCGCCTCCCCTCCACGTATTCGGTGCTCAGGGTGATATCGAAATCCCGCAGGCTCCCCTTCATGAGCCGGCGTATGTGTTTTTTCCACTCCTGCGCCTCGTCGTGCAGCAGGGGCTCCTTGCCCTTGAACGCGGCGCGCCCGGGGCTTTCCCGCTCGATCCTCTTTGCGCCCGCCGCGGCTTCGAGAAACGCTTTACTCTCTTCCTCGGAGATGTTGTCTTCCTTCTTCATCGCTGCGTCCCCCGAAAATGTTTCCCGGTTCTTTACTTTACTTTACAAAATATGGCCCATAAGGTAAATCCCTTTACGTTGGCGACACGTTCACCCCTCCGGGGTAGGGGAGGCTTTAGCCTCCCGCTACAACCGCATAGAGGACGGGAGCCTGAAGGCTCCCCTACCCTGGATTGTTAGAGGAC
>JBDRLK010000720.1:0-8176 GCA_043813155.1 Pseudomonadota bacterium
GCCGAGGGCGTGCGGCTACACCGTGGTGGTGCCGGGCGCGCCGAGGGCGTGCGGCTACAATTTTCGCGCGGGCGGCTCGACCTTGACAAAGGCATCCCTGTCCCTGCTGCGCGGAAGCGTGGCGTCCAGGATCCATTTCGCGCTCGTCTCATCGTCGAGGTTCCTGGACGGGTCCAGGGACGAGCCTTTTGTCGCCGGAATGATGTGAACGTCCCTGTCCGGCTGAAGCCGCGTTGCCAGCGCCCATTCCACCTCCCGGGTGTCCAGGGGGTCGATGTCCTCGTCGACAACGATGACCCTTTTCAGCGACGGGTGGGCGGCAAGCGCGGCCAGGCCCGCGTTTCTCCCCTCCCCTTCCGCTCTTTTCCGGATGGCCACCACGGCGTGGAGCCAGCTGCACCCTCCCGAGGTCAGCACCGCGGCGACGAGCGACGGCACGGTGTTGGATATGATCCTCAGAAGCCTGGGCTCCTGGGGCAGGCCCATGAGCAGCTTGTGCTCCAGCCCTCCCGGAAGGATGGTCCTGTAGATGAAGCCGTCGCGCAGAAAGAGCCTGTCCACCTCGAAGACCGGCTGCCTGCGCACGTCGTCGTAGGTCGAGGTCAGGTCCACGAAAGGCCCCTCGTCCCCGAGCTCGCCCGTGAACCTTCCTTGCATCACGACCTCGGCATGGGCCGGGACCCTGATGCCGTCCATGTCGACGCAGCCCAGCTCACCGCCGAGCATGGCGGCCGCCACCGCGGACTCCTCCACGTCCGGCTCAACGGACGTTGCCGCCGCAATCTCGACGGCAGGGTGGACGCCGCAGAAGACCAGGGCCGGGATCTTTCCGCCCGCGTTCTCGAGGATCGCGTGCAGGTGGCGCGGCACGACCCGTACGGCCAGCCGGTTGGCCTGGAGCAGCATCATCCTGTGGAAGGACCAGTTCGTCCCGCCTGCCGCGTTTTTCGCCGCCACGATGGTGGAGGTCAGGTATCTTCGCTCCCCCCGGGGATAGAATTGAACCAGGGGAAGGATTTTCCCCAGGTCCGGATTTTCCACAACGTTGGCCTGGAAGCCGGCCCTGCCCGCGGCCGCGCAGGCCGCAGGGGCGTCGACGCATTGTTTCATAAACCGGATAAGCTCGCCTGCCTCGACACCCAGGGCGGAAGCGAGCTTCTGCCTGGTGGAGCAGATCCCGGCGACGAGGCGGCAATCGTACCCCGGCACGTGCAGCAGCTGCAGGGAGCTTTCCTGGTCGTCGTAAACAGCCCGCGCGGCTTCGTAAACGTGGCTTGTCGGCTCGTCGATTTTCCGGACAAGGCCGCTTTGCTCCTGCTGTTGCAGCACGAATCTCAAATCCTTCAATGGATGACCTCCTTGTACCTTAGTCGCCACTCAAAAATTATTTCACCTTCTGGACGCCGATCCATCCCGCCTGGCTGTGTTGCTGCACCCCGCCACTCGTCGGCGTAGAACGACTACGCCTCCGTCGTGACGGGGACCCCGCGCCTTGCCAGGCGGGCGCCTCGGCGCCCAGAAGAGCTCGTCGCATGTTTTGTCACAGTGTCAATTAAAAATGTGAAATAATTCTTGAGTGACTCCTTACATAATATCCGCCGCATACAAAACAACAAGTTGCCCGCACATTTTAATGGCAGCTTCCCCCGGCTGCCATGACCGCGGACAGATCGGCCCTTCCTGTTTCCGGGTGTTTTTGACGTTTTTACCATGGCACGTTCCTTGTATTAACAACTATCCTCATGAGCACTGCAACGAATAATTCACTGCCGCCGGCCGAGACTCCCGTGGAAAAGCTCCTTCTTCGCGGCGCGGTCAGCCTCACCGACATGGAGCTGATCTGCGTTCTTCTCGGCACGGGGCTCAAGGGAAAAAACGTGTTTGAAACGGCAACGCACCTGCTGGGCCTGGCCGGGGGGCTGCAGGGTCTTACCAGAAAATCCGCTCACGAAATCATGGGGCCCGGCGGCATCGGCAGGATGAAGGCCTCGAGGATCGCCGCTGCTCTTGAAATCGGAAGAAGGGCGGCTGCCTGCCGCGCGGGCCGCGGCTCGGCCGTGCGGTCCTCCAAAGACATCCACACCTGGTTCGCCTCGTCCCTCTCCCACCTGGAAAAGGAAATCTTCATGGTGCTCGGCCTGAGCAGCAAGAACAGGATCATCGTGGAGCACAGGGCGGCCGAGGGATGCCTGAACGAATGCCCGATCTCGCCGCGAGAGGTCTTCGGGCCGCTGCTCAAATGCCCGGCCGCCGCCGCCGTCCTCGTCCACAACCACCCTTCCGGCGACCCGTCGCCCAGCACCGATGACAGGCTGCTGACCGTCCGCATGTGCGAAGCCGGAAGGCTCCTGGGCATCAAGGTCCTGGACCATGTCATCGTGGGCTCGAGCCGCTACTACTCGTTCAAGGACGACGGCGTCATTGCGTGACATCGCCGGGCATAAAATATAATGGCGCTGCACGGGTGATTAATAAGATGACTTCTTGACATCACCGGCGGATTTATACGACAGTGACGGTCATGAGAATCAAGCTTAAATCAGCGGCAGCGGGCCTGGCTGCCCTGTTCGTTCTTCTCACCGCCCAGGCGAAAACCTCCCACGCCGGCTTTGATCCCGACAACCAGCTATGGATGAGGATCATGCTGAGCGCCCAGCTCACGAAAATGTTCACGGCCTATGCCTGGACCGACCTGAGGTTCGGGGACGACGTTTCCGAGGCCGCCTATATTCACGCCGAGACCGGGCTCCAGGCCAATGTGTACAAGGGCCTTCTTGTCGGCATGTTTTACAGGCAGGTTTTCAACTATAACTCAAAGTACTACGATGCCGACGACAACCTCATCAAGGCATGGGACGCGCAGTACGAGCCCGGCTGGTTCCTGGGCCTCAGGCTCAATCCCGGCCGCATTGTTTTTCTCGACCTGGTCAGGATGACCGTTCCGGTGTTCGACAATGACGCGGACACGGAGTTTCGGCTGAGGCACGTGTCCATGCTGGGGTTGATCGTACCAAGAAAACAGCCGAAAATGACCCTTGTCTATATGAAAAGCATCCAGGAATTCACCCTTCATCCCAACGCCTGCTACAGGGAGAACCGCCTGATGATCGGTTTGATGGTCCCTGTTAAAAATATCCTGGACATAGATATTTTTTACATGTGGGTGAGAACGAAGCACGACGGCCGGTTCTACGATTCCCTCTCGCTGGGCCTGGGTTTCTACATAAAAGTCTGGTCAAAAAAAGCCCCTGATTGATCGTGTGGTGGTGGAGGAGCCAACAGCCAAAAGCCAATAGCCAATGGAGGCGGACGCGGAGGCGGCGGAGCCTTTTTCCACTTGACTTTTTCCCTTCACTATCATAGGCATAATGCTGAATTATGAGCGATTTTGAAACATTAAACCTGAACCCCCCGCTGCTGAAGGTGCTGAGGGAAGCCAACATCCTTGCCCCTACCCAGCTTCAGAAATCCATCATCCCAGAGGTTAAAAAGGGCGTCGACGTGCTGATCGACGCGGAGCAGACCGGCAGCCTGAACCTGGCCTATGCCATCCCGCTGCTGGGGAAAATAATGGATTCCGACTTCACGAGCAGGGTCATCATCCTGACCGCGGGCCACGAGGCATCCTTCGGCATTGAAAAGGACATTCGCAGGCTGGCCAGGATGACGGGCGTGAAGATTCTTGCCGTGACGGCCGGAATCGAGAACACGGACGCTAAATTCGATTATTTCAAGAAGGACGGGGACTTTCCCCATATCCTCATCGGCGAGCCGGCCTCCATCAAGCACTTCATCGACGGCACGGACTATGACATGTCGAGAGTGATCAGCCTCGTCGCCCAGATGGACGAGTCCAGTGACGCGTCGGTGTTCGAGCGACACACAACGCAGATCGCCCGGCGCGCCAAAAAGGAATGCCAGAGAATACTGATGACCTCCGGAGCCGGCAGCCCGCCCTACGACCTGATAGACAGCTTCCTGCGCTCGCCTTCCATTGTGTACGACGTGTCGAGACCCAAGACCCGCACCGATGCCGATGCCGATGCCGGCGACGAAGATGCCGGCGATACCGGCACGCCGTCAGGCGCTCTTCCCGATGCCCGTTCCGACGACGACACCGACGGCGCGGTCATGGTCGAAAAAGAGCAGGAATACGGTGACGATTCCGTGGACCACCGGTTGTACTTGCCGCTGGACAAGCTCGAGCAGGACGTTTTTACGCAGATTATCAAGTCGGAGCGCCGGGCTCTGAACCTCGTTGTGGTTACGAGCAGCGAGCGGGCGGACGAGCTTCAGGGCATTCTCAAGAAACAGCTGGGCGACACACCGGTCCATACGCTCCATTCCATTGACGCGTCGAGACCGCTCCCATCCACATGCGTTGTCCTGGGAGACATGGGCCTGGCCCTGAAGGAAAAGCAGCTGCAGTTCAACTCCATCATTCTTCAAACGCTGCCTCGCCATGGCGCTGATTACCTGCATTTCATTAAAATGCTGAAAGGGGAGCCCGGGGACAGGATCGTTACTATTGCCACGGGCCGGGATATCGGAAAAATTTTCGATATCAAGGCGCTGTACGGCGTCAGGATGCAGGAGATGCTGCCGCCGTCACCCAGGCAGACGCAGTCGGACAGGGAAATGGAAATCATCATGACCCTTGCAAGCAGCACGCCCGAGCCTGACAAGGCGACCATGTCCCTCCTGAGAAGGGTCCGGACCTCCCCGTTTGAAGACAGGATACTGGCTGAATCGCTCAGGAGAATGGTCGACAAGACGGGGGCCGAAGCCGCCGCGATCGTAAGGGTCTCGGCGCCTACGCCCATTCCCGTGCCCATCGCCCCTGCAATCGATCAGCCCAGGGCCGACTATCCTTCACGCCCGTCCAGCATGCCGTCAAATAGAATAAGCCAGGTTAAGCCCAAGGGGCACAAGAATATGGTGGAGTTGAAGCTGAACGCCGGAAAGGACGACGGCCTCGAGGCCGACACGCTCATCCAGTGGCTCCAGTCGAGGCTCGCCATGCGCGCATCCGAGTTCGGCGCCATCAACATCATGGGGACTTCGGGCGTCATGTTCATCCCGCCTCAAAGGGTCGATGATACAAAGCGTATGCTCGACGGCCTGAAATTCGGCGACAAGACCCTCGAAGTGCAGGTCATGCCCTCGCGGCACAGAAAACGATAAGCTGACCATGATAAACGGAAGGGGCGACTGAAGTCGCCCCTACCCGGGATTTCGATTTGGAAAAAAGAGTTTTTCTTCTGATTCTCGATTCCGTCGGGTGCGGGGCCATGCCCGATGCCGGCCTTTACGGTGACGAAGGCTCGGACACGATCGGCCACAGCGCCGAGGCGCTCGGCGGCCTCGACCTGCCGGCCATGCAGAAGCTCGGCCTCGGCAATATCCATCCCATCATGGGCGTCTGCCCGAGCCCGTCGCCCGCGGCGCTCTGGGGCAGGATGGCGAAAAAAAGCCCCGGCAAGGACACGACCACGGGCCACTGGGAGCTGGCGGGCCATCTCGTCGAGGAGCCGTTCCGCGTCTTTCCCGGGGGCTTCCCTCCCGAGCTGATGGAGGAGCTCGAGCGCAAGGCCGGGGTTGCCTTCATCGGCAACAGGCCCGCCTCCGGCACCGTCATCATCGAGGAGCTTGGGCAGGAGCACATGGCCACGGCCAGGCCCATCATTTACACGAGCGCGGACTCGGTCCTCCAGATCGCGGCGCACGAAAAAGTCATCGCCCCGGACAGGCTTTACGCGATCTGCGAGATCGCCGGCGAGGTAAGCAGGAAATACAATATCGCCAGGGTTATCGCAAGACCCTTCGTGGGAACGGCGGGCTCGCTGGCCAGGACCTATAACCGCAGGGATTTTTCCGTCACTCCCGGCGCAAAGACCATGCTCGACATCCTGACGGAAAACGGGGTCGACGTGACGGGCGTGGGAAAAATCGGCGACATCTTCGCGCATCGGGGCGTGGGCAGAGAATTGCACACCGAGGGCAACGACGACGGCGCAAGGGTCACGCTGAAGCTGGCTCGCTCGGACGGGACGCGCGGGCTCGTGTTCGTCAACTTCGTCGACTTCGACATGCTCTACGGGCACCGGAGGAACGCCGGGGGATACGGTCGTGCCCTCGAAAAAATCGACCTGTTTGTTTCCGATCTCCTGGCCCTGATGCGGGGCAACGACCTGGCCGTCATCACCGCCGACCACGGCAACGACCCGACCTTCCCGGGCACGGACCACACGCGCGAGTACGTGCCCGTGCTCATCTTCGGCCCTCTCCTCGAGGGCGGCCGCGGCGTCGGGACCAGAGAGACGTTCGCCGATGTCGCCGAGACCATCCTGCAGGTCTTCGGCCTCCCGCCCATGGGAACGGGCAAAGCCATCCCGTTGAAATTCCACGCGCAAACGGGAGCCCCAAGTTAACGCCAACGGGCTAAAGCCTGCCCGACGGGGGCAGGGGCGACCTCAGTCGCCCATAATGCAACTGCCTTTATCGCACTCTGTCCATCCATACGCATTGAATTATTCTGCAAAAGTCATTATACTGTTTGCAACATAAACGTAGGAGGTCAACGTGGCCGAAACATCACAAAATAAAGGCGGTGAATCTCTCTCCATTGAAAAGCTGCTTCCGGAGACCACGGCAAGGAACTTCACGGAGCTGTACTGGGAGGGAAGCTTCGATGAATACCTCGAGATCGTGCGGGAGCACATCGAAATCACGAGAAACGCGTTCCAGAGGGCTTACGACATGATCATGTCCAAGGGGTTGGACGAGTACATCGACAGCAAAAAGAAAATCATCAAGTACAACTTTTTCAAGAACGAGGAGGAAGGAGGGAAAGACGCCATTTACGGGCTCGACATTCCCCTCATGAGGCTCGTTCACGTGCTCGAGGCCGCCTCGCAGGGATATGGGCCGGAGCGCAGGATCATCCTTCTTCACGGCCCCGTGGGAAGCTCGAAGAGCACCATCGTCAGGCTCCTCAAGAAGGGCCTGGAGCAGTACAGCAGGACACCGGAAGGCGCCCTGTACACGTTCTCCTGGGTCATTCCGCCCGAGCTGCAGGGAAAGGCCTCGATCGTGTCCAAGGAACACGGTGAGATCGCAGGCGAGGATTTCCCCTGCCCCATGAACGAGGAGCCTCTCAAGATCATACCGCCTGCGGCAAGAGCGGAGTTTCTGAGAAACCTCCTCGGCGACGGCGCAGAAAGAGTAAAAATCGAGGGCGACCTCTGCCCCGCCTGCCGCTTCATCTTCCGCAACCTGATGATCCACTACTCGGGAGAAATCTCCAGGATCAAGGAGCACGTGAAGGTAAAGCGCTTCATCATGAGCGAGCAGGACCGTCTCGGCATCGGCACCTTTCAGCCCAAGGATGAGAAGAACCAGGATTCCACGGAGCTTACCGGCGACATCAATTACAGGAAAATCGCCATCTACGGCACCGAGTCGGACCCGCGGGCCTTTAACTTCGACGGCGAGTTCAACGTGGCCAACAGGGGCATCATCGAGTTCATTGAAATCCTGAAGCTCGACGTGGCGTTCCTGTACGACCTGCTCGGCGCCACCCAGGAGCACATGATCAAGCCCAAGAAGTTCGCCCAGACCACCATCGACGAGGTCATCATCGCTCACAGCGTGGCGGGTGAAGCACCTGTCATGTCCCGCCACGAAGGAAAGCCGGGATGGTCCACCCTGGCCGGGCTGTACGAGCGCTTCGGACGCAACACGGACGGTCTCGAGGTGCTCGCCCATAACTTCGAAAGCAACCGCGCGTCCTGGACCCGCGTGCGATCCGTTTTGCGGCACCGTTTCATCGGGGAGTGGATTACGACGTCGCAGAAGTGGGCCGTTGTTGAGACGACACCGAACCACTCCATCTACGACAGGGAAGGAAACGTCTTTTTCCCCGAGCAGCAGCATGAAATCATGGCGATACGGGAATTGCATAATGCATTCCCGTGCGCCGGCGAGGGGGAGCTCATCGATGTTGTCGAGGGCGCTGCCGGGTTCGTGCGTCACGACACAAGGAGGGTGGCCGGGGGCGGCCCGATGACCCGGCCTGCGGCAGTCGGTTGGGCGCGCCTCGACGCGCCGCGCCATGCCACCCAGGTGCGTGCCGTCTATCATCCGGTCGAGGACCAGGAGGCATTAAAGCAGCTCG
>JBDRLK010000721.1:0-3665 GCA_043813155.1 Pseudomonadota bacterium
CATGCGCAACAGCAGCGGTGCGCACGTGGGCCAGTGGAGCCTCGGGGAGACGGACTCCGACACGGTAGAAGCCTCTGGCGTGGACAACGGCGTCAGCGTCTTTACGGTCTGGACCGAGCATGTCCCCGCGAGCGGCGGAAACCTGATCAGGGGCGGGTTTGTCACCTATGCCGGGGCCATCGGGGCCAGCAATATCCTCGTGGGAACCGGAACCTCGGATTTCGGCCAGCCCTCCGTCGCCTTCAACGGGGAGAGCTATCTTCTTGCCTGCTTCATACACGGCGACCCTGACGTGGACGGGTCCAACGACCAGCTCCTCCTGGCCGAAATTTCCAGCGCGGGAACCACGTCGGCGAGCGAGGCCGTGGAGCTCACCAACCCCACGGCGAACCGGGCCGTGGGCCGCCCCGTGGCCGTGTGGGCGGGCACCAAGTGGGCCGTCCTGTGGCAGGAAAGCCATGACGGGACGGGCGTGGACACCTACCTTCACCTGACGACAAAAGTGCCCACCGGCGTGGCCCTGGACACGGACCTCAGGACGCAGTGGAACCCTCCCATCACGGATTTCACGGCCCGGCAGACCGGCGAGATCGACATGGTCTGGACGGGCAGCAGGCTCGGGATCGCCATCAAGCACGACGGCCTCACGGCGGGAAAGAACGTCTACTTCGCGGAGTTTTCAGCCGACGGCGCCAGGGCGGGCGACGCGGCCTTGCGAATCAACAATGCGGGCACGAGCAACTACAACCCTTCCATCGCGTTCACGCAGGCCGGCGGGAACCAGCATTACCTCTTTTCCTGGCTGCAGTATTCCGCCGAGATCTACCAGATCAACGTCGCGGCCTTTGGCTGCGATTAAATCCCCCGGTCGCTTGATCGACGTCTCTGCCCCTGCGCAGAAAACCCTTGGAGGAAAATGATGAAACCACTTGTCTCCTCTCGAACGCTGCGGATTTTTATCGCCGCGGCCGCCTCGCTTGCGATTTCATGCGGCGGCGACAGGACGGCCGACGGGACCGATTCCGGCGACGGCTCTGATGTCGCGGATACGGACCGGGTCGACGGCGTGACGGATCAGCCCGACCTGCCCGTCGAGGCCCCGGACATGGCCGATCCCGACGCGCAGGACGTTGAAGTCGGCTGTGAGGACGGAAGGGAGCCCTGCGGGGGCGCGTGCTGCACGGAAACGCAGCTGTGCTTCTATGACCTGTGCATTGAAATCTCCATGGCGTGCACGAGCGACGATGACTGCGGCAACGACTCCTATTGCGACCCTGACACGGGCTACTGCGTCCCCTACGGGTCCGGACCGAGAGACGCGTTTAATCCCGACTGCACGCACCTCGTGACCGTTGCGCGCTTCAGCCCTCTCCTGCAGTGCAGCTTCGAGGAAGCGCCCGAGGGCGACCCCTATCCCGCCCACGTCCACGTGCTGTCAACGCCGCTGGTCGTTGATTTCAACTTCAACGACGACGAGGGCGTGGTCCGGCCCTCCATCGTGGCGACCTTTGACGACGGCGTGGACGGCTCGAGCGAGCAGCCCACGGGGCTCATCAGGATCCTGAGCGGACGAAACTGCGAGCTTCAGTACAACCTGGACAGGCACATGACCTCCCATTCCTCGCCGCCCGCCGTCGGGGATCTCGACCTGGACGGCACGCCGGAAGTCGTGGCCTACAGCGCCGGCGGCGGGCTCATCGCCTTTACCTATGACCGCGGCGCGGACGCCTGGGACATCATGTGGGAGAGCACGTACCCGGACGACACGCCCTACACCCAGGCGGGAGGCGGGTGGGCCGGCCCCTCGATTCACGACCTCGATGACGACGGCGTGCCCGAGGTGCTCAGGGGGGGCGTAATCTTCGACGCGAACGGAGTGCTGCTCGGGAGCAGCGTGGGCTACAAGGTGTACAACAACGGCATCTTTCCGGTCGTGGCCGACGTGGACCTGGACGGCAGGATGGAGCTCGTCACCGGGAACATGATCTATGAGTACGACGAGGATGCCGCGGACTGGGCGCCGGAAAGCTATTTTACGGGCACGGCTCAGCCCGACGGGCACACGGCCGTGGGCGAGTTCGGCGAGTTCCCGCTCACCGCGCTCGACCCCGCGGACAAGCCCGAGGTCGTCGTCATCTCCGAGGGAGAGGCGAGGCTCCAGACCATCGAAGGGACGACTGTATTCGGGGGCTACGATCTGCCGGACGGAGGGTCGGGCGGGCCCCCGACCATCGCCGACTTCGACGGCGACGGCAGGGCCGAGTTCGCCCTGGCCGGCAGGGGAAGCTACACGGTCTTCGACCTGGACTGCGTCGAAGACGGCGTGCCTTCCTTCTGCGCCTCGGGGCGCACCGACGGGATTCTCTGGACCGTGACGAGCCAGGACTTCTCGTCCTCGGTGACGGGCTCGAGCGTGTTCGATTTCGAAGGCGACGGCAATGCCGAGGCCATATACGCGGACGAGTGTTTCGTGCGCGTGTACGACGGGACAACGGGGGACGTCATCTACTCCCAGTACCGCTCCTCCTGCACCTGGTATGAAAACCCCATCGTTGCGGACTGTGACGGAGACTTCAACTCGGAGCTGATCGTTCCCTCGAACAAGAACTGCAGCCCGGCCGAAACCCCGGACAGCGGCAGGCCCTGCGAAGGCCTGGACCCGGGCGATCTCGATCCACAGTTCCCCGGGCTGCGCTGCGAGCTTCCCGAGGACTGCGCTTCCGGAAGGTGCGACAGCGGCTACTGCCGCTGCGATGTCGATGATGACTGCTGCGCGGGCGGTTGCGGCGGAACGGGGTTCGTGTGCGCGACGCCCATCGGGGGGACTCCCGGAACGGGCGACGTGTGCAGGGCCGCCCACCCGGAGGGCGTGTCGGGCATCAGGGTGTACATGGACGCGGCCGATCACTGGGTGGACTCGCGGCCGGTCTGGAGCCAGCACGCCTATCACGTGACCCACGTGGAAAACAACGGGGCCGTGGTGCGGACCTCCGACCTGGAGCCCAACTGGCTGACCGGCGGGCTCAACAACTTCAGGCAGAACGTCATGGGAGACCTCGAGCACCTCGACTCCCCGGATCTCACCTCGGGCAGGGGCGGCTACGATGACATGTGCGACACCAGCGACGCGGTCATAACGCTCGAGGTGCTCGTGTGCAACAGGGGCACCCAGCCGGTCGACATCGGCATTACCGTGGGATTCTACGACGGCAACCCCGAGGAGGGCGGCGCGCTGATCTGCTCCGACACGACCGAAACCGTGCTCGTACCCGGAGACTGCGAGGCCGTCTCCTGCGACTGGACCGATCCGCCCCTCTCCCCTGAAAACGCCGTGGACATATGGGTGGAGGCCGACAGCGCGGAGGAGAGCTCCGAGTGCTTTGAAGGCAACAACTGGTCCGTTATCCCGGGCGTCTATTGCGAAATCATGGGGTAGGGCGGCTTCGGTCGCCGGTGTAAAAACAGGGTCGTGAACGGTAAGACCCCATTGATGAACGCAATTTCGGGTGCATGCACGCTTCCGGGGGGAGTATGGGGGCCGGGCCTTGAATCTTGAATTTTTCGGGGTTTTTCTATGAAATTATGTCATAGAAATAATGGATGAAAATCAAGATTCAAGGCCCGGCCCCCATACTCCCCCCGGAATCGTGGCTGGGGCGCCAGGC
>JBDRLK010000722.1:0-17644 GCA_043813155.1 Pseudomonadota bacterium
TTCGAGGAATTGTTCCTCCAAAAGCTGAAAGCTGATCGCTGACTGCTTTTTGGCTGCGGCCGAAGGCCGCGCTGTGTTGTATGACACCCATCGGTCATAGGGGTTGCGACACAGCCTCTGAAGCCTCCCCTGCCCGGGGTATGAGTGAGATGGCTTCTAGCGTCCCTTGCTGATCAATGTAAGGAACTCGGTGCGTGTGGCCGTGGAATCGTGAAAGCTCCCGAGCACGGACGAGGTGGTCATGAGCGAGTTCTGCTTCTGCACGCCTCGCATCATCATGCACAAATGCTGAGCCTCGATGACAACGCCGACCCCCTCCGCGTTGATCGAGTCCTTGATCGCCCTGGCGATCTGCTGCGCCAGCCTTTCCTGGATCTGCAGCCGCCTGGCAAAGCAGTCCACGATCCGCGAAAGCTTGCTCACGCCAAGAACCTTGTCCCTCGAGATGTAGCCGATGTGGCACCTGCCGAAAAAGGGCAGCATGTGGTGCTCGCACAGGCTGTAGAGCTCGATGTCCTTCACCACGATCATGTTGTTGGTGTCCTGCGTGAAAATCGCCGTGTTGATGATGTCGCCGATGTCCTCCCCGTAGCCTTTCAGCAGGAACTCGAGGGATTTGGCGACCCTGGCGGGCGTGTCCCGAAGCCCTTCGCGGTCCGGGTCCTCGCCGCACTCTTTCAGCAGCTCGCGAATCAGGCTTTGCACTTTTTCATGATTCATGGTCCATCTCCTTTTTAATCTTGCCGCCACTCAAGACCCGGTGTGCGGCCCCTGTCGCCCTCGGAGAAACATTACGGCCCGTTGCGGCCTGTCTCTCGGGCGACCCGCGATAAAAGGTGTTGCGGTCAGGTCCGCTTGCACCGGGGAATGATCCGGCGGGGCTTTCGGCCCCGCACTACAATGCGGCGCGGGCGGCTCTTAGTGTCCGCGTGAACCTGCCGAGCGGGACCATCGACCCGGCGGGCAGCGATTTCACAACGTCCTCGAGCCTCCTTCCGCTGTCCGGAAGGACGAGCCCGGGCTCGAGCTCGAGAAGCGGCGCGGCGACAAAGGCCCTTGTGCATATGTCCGGGTCTGGGATCACGAGCCCCTCCTCGCTGATCACCCTGGCGCCGTACAGTAAAAGATCGAGGTCGATGGTCCTGGGCGCGTATTTATCGGCAGACCTTACCCTGCCCATTATTTTTTCGATCCCCCGAAGCACGAAGAGCTTGAGATCGCGGGGCTCGCTGCCCGTCTCGATCTTCACGACGCCGTTGAAAAAGCCAGGCGTTCCCGGCGCCCCGGCCGGCTCCGTACGGTAGAACGTGGAGATCGCCTTCAGCTCGACCTCCCTGCGAAGCAGCGCAAGGGCTGCCGGTATGTTTCTCTCCGGGTCGATGTTCGAGCCGATTGCCACGAAGGCCCCGGTCACGCCCCGTCCCCCGGCCGCGATATCTCAACGCCCACAGTCCTGGCGAAGCGCAGGGCTCCCGGTTTCTCGACGCGGACATCCACCTTTTCCACACCCTTGAACTCGAGGCAGGCGCGGGCAATGGCATGCGCCAGGGCCTCCACGAGAAAAAAGCTCGACCCTTCCACGAGGCTGATCACTTTTTTCTTGACCGACTTGTAGTCCACGCTGTCCTCGATCCGGTCCGTCTCGCCCGCCTTTTTCAGATCGGCATGCAGGCAAAGATTGATGATGACGTCCTGCTTTTCGCGGCGCTCATCGGCGTTCACGCCGACAATGCACCTCATGAGAATGTCCCTGACGTGAATTTTATCCAAGGTCTCCTCCCTTCAAGTGGCGGCCGCCGTCAACGAAGATGACCTGCCCCGTGATGTACTCGCTCGTGACCAGGAAAAGGACGGCGTCGGCCACCTGCTTCGGATCGCCCGCGCGTTTCAGGAGCGTCGAGTCTTTCAGTCCCTCGAGGTATTGCCCGTCCTTTCCTGCGGGCGGCAGGATGAGCCCGGGCGCCACGGCGTTCACGGCAATGCCCGGGGCGAACCTGATGGCCATCATCCTCGTGAACAGCTCCAGCATGACCTTGCTGGCGTGATAGGCCGCGTGGCCCCAGTCGTAGCCCGCCACCTTCGTGTCCAGGAAATTGACGATGTGGCCGGTTTCGGTCTGTGCCGCGAATTTCCTCCCCAGCAGCAGGGGCGCCCATGCATTGAGCTCGATGTTTTTTTGAAGGTCGTCCATGGTGATCGTGTCGAGCCCGCCGGGAGGGAACACGGACGCGCTGTTGACAAGGATCGTCAAAGGGCCGGCCGCCTGTGCGGCGCGCTCGATCAGGCCCTCGGCTTCCCTCCTGACGGCAAGGTCCGCCCCGATGGCCCAGGCTTTGCGCCCCACCCCGCCGATCTCCTCCACGACCCGCTCGGCCTCGGCTGCCGAGCCGCGGTAATGCACCACGATATCGGCGCCCGCCCCGGCCAGGGCCAGCGCCGTGGCGCGCCCCAACCTCCGGGCCGAGCCCGTGATCAGCGCTGTTTTCCCCTCGAGTATGGCTCCGGGCGTGATCATGACTGCTTTTCAGTAACAAACGATATCATCATGTTTGCGGTCACGTCAACCGTGCTCATGGAAGCAGCTCCCGGACCTGCGCGTCGATGAAAAACGGGTTGGTGTGAGCGTACTATGAAATGTCGGCGCCATTCAGTCGTTTTCCGCGCTGAGCTTCATCATCTTGATGATAATGCCGGCCAGCTCGTGCGAGGGGTCGCTCCCGGCGATCACGTGCTTGGTGTTTTCGTAGAGCTTCTGAAGCTCGGTCATCTTCTTTTCCCACTGCTCCCACTTGCCGCCGCCCGAGAACTCCTTGTCCATGGCCTCGAGCTTTTCCAGGAAATGCAGGTCTCTTGCAATGCTCGCCTTGATCTTGTCCGCGGCGCCACCCTTCAGCGTTCCGTCATCGATGAATTTCTTGAGGCTCGCCAGCCTCATGGCCGTGCCGCCCTTGACGCTCTGCACAAAAGCGCCGCCAACGGTCATTTCATAGCAGGTCGGCCCGGCATAGGACCGCTGAAGATGGGACATTATTTCGCTGTACACGGCTTTCAGGCCGTCTCCCTCCTGCTTGTCCAGCTCGCCGGCCGCGACCAGCTTGTCGACCAGAGCCGCCTGCTCGGCTTCCTGCCTCTGCGAGTCGGCCAATGACTTGTCCATGTCCTTCCATGCATCCGCCGTTGCGAGCGAAGCCAGCACTTCCCACTTATCACCCAGGGCGATCCAGGCTGTCTTTTCCTTCACGGAAGCGGGCGCAACCGCGCCGCCGTCCCGGACAGCCGTGGTCCTGGGGATGTCGCCGCCCGTGTCCTTGTCCCCGTTCTTGCACCCGGAAACGCCGGCCATGGACAGGATGGCCACCACCGTGGTCAGAAAAATTTTTCTCACGCGCCCCGCCGCAGCAATCTCCCCGGGGGAAACGGCCCTCCTGCCCGCGATCAGCCACAGGGCGTAGACAAGCGCCGCGCCGAAGACAAGCACGCCCGCAGCGATACTGATTGTCCTGCTCATTAAACACCTCGATTGTTTTTTCGAAGGGGCACGGGCCGGACCCTGGCCAGGATCACGGGTTTATCGTGACGGTCATGGTATAGTCATACTGGTCGCTCCAGATCTGACTGTACCACTTGTAGTCGCCGGCCATGGTCGTTGTGCACGATTCGACATAAGGATTAGCGCTCCCGGTGGACGTGCTGCACAATGAGCCGTCCGGGTGCTCGATCCTGATCCTTTTCGTGCCCGAGTAGCCCGGCACATTGAGGGAGAGCTGAAGCACGTTGCCCGGGGTCATGGCCCTCTTCCTCCAGTCCTTGTCAAGGTAGCAGAACGTTGCGCTGTACGTGCCCACGGCGCTCATGGCCCCGCCCGTGAAGTCGTCGTCGTTGGGCGGAAGGTCGCTCGGGTCATCGTTGCAGGGCGCCGTGGATCGGAGCTGGAAGCGGTAATTGAAGAAATCATCCAGGGTTCCACTTTTTGTAAAATAAACGAGATACGTACCGGGGTTGAACGTGTAATACCAGTACATAATCGATGAGCCCGTTGAAGCGCTCATTCCAAGGGTTGTGTACTCCAGGCCGGTCGACGAGTACCAATGGATTCCGAAATACTTCGAATCTCCCGATCCGACAAGGATATTTGTATCCGAGTACACCTTGACCGGGTTCGGCCCCGGGACGGTAAACAGTAAATAGTCCTGATAGTCGTACACCGCCATGCTCGTAGTGCCGCAAAGAGTGGAGAAGTAATAATAGGTATCCAGGCCCACGGGGTAAGCCGTCCCGTAGGTGTTGTTGGGCTCATAGATGTCGGAGGTGGTCACGCAGCTTATGTCCGCCGATGTCTTGGGCACGGCCGCGACGAGCAGCGTGTACTGGATCATCATGTCCGGGTGGTCCGTGGTCACCCTCACGAGCCACTCGTCCCCGGGGTCCGGGTCGCCGGAAAGATAGTATGTGGTCGAATAGCTCAAGTCCTTGACGAGCGGGTCGAAGCTCTCCCCGTAGATCTCCCATCCCTGGGGCGATGTGAAAAACAGGTCCAGCCGCGGCGGATCGCCCGATCCCGAGAACCCGTCGATCGTGACGGTTGCCGTGACCTCGTAGACCTCGCCCCCGCTCTCGTCCAGGGTGAAAGAGAAATAATCAATCGTGTCCACGTCCGAGTCCAGCAGGCTCCCGGGGTACACCGTTCCCGGGCTCACGGAATAAGCTTCGGCCGGCACGTTATTAAGCTCGTACGGGTCGTCATAGCATTCTCCCAGGCCCGCGGGCTGCACGCACCTGTAGGTGCACTCGACGCAGGATGCCCCACCGCCGCTCTCCTCGCAGTACCCGTCCGGCGTGCAGTTCGCACTGTTGAACCAGTCGTGCCATATCATGTGCGACGTGCCGCAGTCGCTGCTGCCGCCGGTGCAGTAGCGGTACTGCTCCCGCTTCTCCACGTCATCGTCGCAGCCGAAGCCCGCGCACCGCTCCTGCGTGTCGTCCGGGGTTGTGCCGCACTGGAACTCCGCGGACCTGAACCTGCCGTCCGCGGGATCGCAGCACGGCGCCGAGCCGCCCGGGTTGCACTCGATGTTGCACGCGTCCGGGTTGGGGTTTGTGTTGCAGCCGTACGTGCAGTTCACGCACCAGGCGTCGGTCTCGCTGTAATCGCAGAGCTGGCTCGACGTGCAGTCCCTGCCGGGCATGGTGGACCAGCCCGTGTCGGACGTGGAGCCGTCGCAGTCGGACCGGCCGCCGCTGCAGTGCTTCGTGTACGTGATGCTCTGCGCGTTGTCGCCGCAGCTCGTGCCCGAGCATCGAAAATTCTGCCAGGTGTCGCAGCTGCGCCCCGTGCCGCTGAACGAGCCGTCCGCGTCGCAGCAGGGCTCGCCCTCGTCCGGGTCGCAGTCCGGGTTGCACGCGCCCGTGCCGCTGTTGCAGCCATGGGAGCACGGCACGCAGGCGGCGTAATCATCGCCCGATTCGCACACGTCATCGCTGCCGCAGACCGCGGTCTCCCAGTCGCCCGTCTCACTGCCGGTGCAATTCACGCTCGAGCCGCTGCAGTGTTTTTCCCGCGTCCGCGCCTGGGCGTCCGCCCCGCAGCCCGAGCCGTTGCACCTGTACTCGTCCCAGCTGTCGCACACGGCCTCCAACCCGAGAAATGTTCCATCTTCCGCGCAGCACGGGCCGCCCAGGCCGGGATCGCAGTCTTCAAAGCACGAGCCCGTCGAGCCGTCGCAGCCGTTTTCACATGCCGTGCAGCCGGCGTAGGTCTCGCCGTCCGTGTCGCATTCCCCGCCCGAGCATTCGCCGCCGCTCATCGTCTCCCAGCTCCCCGTCTCCTCGCCCTCGCATTCCTCGCTGAAACCGCTGCAGCGCCGCTCGGCCATGCGCTTCTGGGCAAGCTGGTCGCAAAGCTCGCCCCGGCACCGGTACTCGTCCCAGCTGTCGCACACGCGGGTCGAGCCCGAGAACGTGCCGTCCTCGCTGCAGCAGGGCCTTTCGTCCCCCGGGTCGCAGTCGGCCCAGCAGGCGCTTGCTTCGTCGTTGCACCCGTGATCGCATTCCGTGCACCCCGCGCCATCTTCATTCACTTCGCACAGGTCGCTTCCCGCGCAGTAATCGACGGGATCGTAATCAGACCACTTGAGGTTGGCGTCCCCGCATGCCTCGCTGTCGCCCGTACAGAACCTGAACTGCTCCCTCATCTCGATCGTTCCGCCGCAGCCGGCCGTGCACTGGTACTGGGCGCCCACCGCCTCGTCGTCGCACTGGAACGAGTCGGACCTGAAAAGGTGCGTGGACGTATTGCAGCAGGGCCCGCTTTCGCATTCATGGTCGTCGCATTCCCCGTCCGTGCACGTGCCCGGGCAGCTCGCGCACTCGGCATAGCTCTCATCGTCCGTGTCGCACACATCGCTATCCCCGCATTCCTCGATCGTTTCCCAGCCTCCCTCATTCACGTCACCGTCACAATCCTCGCTCTCGCCGCTGCAGGCCTGCTCCACATGCTGCATCCGGGCGTCCGCCCCGCAGTCTGCGCCGGCGCATTGAAACTCGTCCCACTCGTCGCAGACCTCACTTTCGTCCAGGAAAAGCCCGGTATCCGTGTCGCAGCAGGGGCCTGCCTCGCACTCGATGACCGGCTCATCGGACTCTTCGAAGGCGTCCAGGTCCGGCTGATCGGCTCCATCAGCGCCGTCAGCGGGCATGTCCGGCCCGGCACCGTCTTCCTCTTCTTCATCGTCGATGACATCGGCCGTGTCGGCCTCCGCCCCCGCCACGTCCTCCTCGACCGCGTCATCCTCCGTGTCGAACTTGGTCGAGCACGCGAAGGCCGGGAAAATAAAACACAAACCGAGAAAAAGCTCTCTTTTCATAAAATTCCTCCAGGCAACGTGGTTGAAAAATAAATCTAATTATATCAGGGATTTTCAGGATGGCAACGAAAAAAACATCAGCCGCGCCGCACCATGCAGGGAATCATTCGCAAATGACTTCCCAAAGGTCCGTGTCCGGCTCCTCCTCGGCCGCGTCCCCGGGCGTCACCTCCTCGTCGCGCGCATCGGAATCCACATCTTCAACCGAGTCCTCGGCCGCGTCCCCCACATCCTCCGCCCCGTCGGACTCACCGTCGAGCTTCGTGCCTCCGTTGCACGCTGAAACGATGAGCGAGCCCAGTGAAAGTCCCAGGATGCCCGCCAGCCGGGCCAGTCTTCCAAGCTTGTCGATTAAAGCCATAATGTCAATGTACACCAGGACGCGCTGCCTCGTCAACCAGGCCGGAGCATAATCGGATCAATCGCACAGGTCGACGACGCTCACGGGCGTAGTGCGCTCTTCCGTGGTGCCGTCCCCCAGCTGGCCGTGGTCGTTCCAGCCCCAGCACTTGATCCCGCCCGCTTCCGTGACCGCGCATGAATGGCTGCCGCAGGCCGCGATCATGACCACGCCCGATGCCAGGCCGATCACATCGCCGATCGTGCTGCGGTCCGTGCGGGTTCCGTCGCCGAGCTGGCCGTTCTCGTTGTTGCCAGTGCATTTCATGGCGCCCGCTTCCGTGAGCACGCAGGTGTGCTTGAAGCCCGCGGCCACGGCGGCGATTTGCGTTCCGCCTCCCGCGTCCATGGTCACGGGGTTGTACCTGTCCTCGTTCGAGCCGTCACCGAGCTGGCCCTTCTCATTGGAGCCCCAGCACATGGCCGGCCCGTCCGCCGTGCGCGCGCATGTGTGCGCAAAGCCGAGCGCCAGGGCGTCAGCGCCCGAATCGCCAAGGCCAACGACCTCCTGCGGGACGTGGCTGTCGTCGGTGGAGCCGGCGCCGAGCCTGCCGCTGCCGCCCCTGCCCCAGCACATCACGCTGCCTGCGGTCATGATCGCGCAGGTGTAATCGTACCCGGCCGCGATGGCCGAAACACCGGTCCCCAGGGCGGTTATGTCGACGGGCTCGTGCCTGTCCGTGGTGGTGCCGTCGCCGATCTGGCCGAACTCGTTGCCTCCCCAGCACCTGACCCCGCCCGTGACCAGGAGCGCGCAGGTGTGGCGGTATCCGGTTGCTACCGAGGCAACGCCTGTCTCCATCCCCGGCACGTCGATCGGCGTGGTCCTCGTCATCGTGGTGCCGTCCCCGAGCTGGCCGGTGGCATTGTACCCCCAGCACTTGAGCCTGCCTGTCGTCGACATGACCGCGCAGGCGTGCATCTCGAACGTGTCCACGGACGCTGCGCCCGAGGCCAGGCCCGACACGTCCACGGGCGTGAGCGCTTCCGTCATGGTCCCGTTGCCAAGCTGGCCCAGGCCGTTGTCCCCCCAGCATTTCACGCCCCCGGCGGCCGTGACCGCGCAGGTGTGCATGAAAGCGGCCTCTATCCCGATGAGGCCTGCCGGAGCGCCCATGCAGCCCCCCTCGCCGTCACAGGTGTCATGGATGGTGCAGGCATTGCGGTCGTCGCAGTCAAACCCCGCGCCCGCAAAGACATCGGCGGGACAGTCCTCGTCCGTGCCCGTGCACTCCTCCTCCACGTCGCAGTCCCCGGTCGCGGGACGGCAGGAAGCCCCTCTCGACAGAACCAGGTGGCTGCAGGCGTGGCTTTCCGTGTCGCACGTGTCGCCGGTGCAGGCATGATCGTCGTCGCAGTCATCGTGCCACAGGCAGGAAAAAGCGCAGTCATTGTCGCACCCGTCGTGGTTTTGCGTGTTGCCGTCTTCGCAATCCTCTGCCGGCGATGCCCCCTCGTCCACGAAGCCGTCCCCGCACGTGCTTTCCTGGCACGTGCGGCCGATGCAGATGCGCCTGGGCGCCGCGCCGCACTCCGTTCCGTCGTCCAGGGGATCGCGCTGATCGCAACGGCTGATCGTGGTGTTGCAGTACTCCTCGCCGCTGCACGCGTCCCCGTCGTCCGGGCAGTCCGCGCCGTCCTCGCACTCCCTCCGACATTCCGCGCTGCAGCTTCCCTCGCCCGGGGGCTCGCAGGACTCCCCCGCGCCCGCGTCCACGAACCCGTCGCCGCAGGTCGACTCCCTGCAGTCGCCGTCCAGGCATATCCTGCGCGGGTCGCCGCCGCTGCAGACAAAACCGTCCGCCGGCGGCGGGCCGGGCTGGCAGCAGTGGGACCCGATGTTGCACGTTTCCACGCCGTTGCAGGGGTTGCCGTCATTGCAATCGCTGCTGCCCTCGCAGGTGCACACGGGCCCGTCGCCCTCCGGGCCGTCTTCGCCGTCCTCACGATCATTCTGCGTGTCGGCAGCGTCCTGGTCAACCGCCGCGTCGAAAGGGGGCAGGACCTTCCTGTCCAGGCCTGCCACGAGCTGGCAGCCCGCAAGCAGAAAAAGAAAGGGAAGATATGCGAAGGCTCCGAGCATGGTTCAAGACCGGAATCACCATGCATTATAGCATGAAAAGAAGAGAATTGATATCGAACGCCGGCCCCGGCGATCAGCGCGCCGGGAGTCCGAACCGGTCGAGGTAGTTGACGAGCGGCGCGTCCACGCATCCCGGCACGAGGCATTCCAGTTCGCCGTATGCGGATTCGGGATACGGACTGTAGGTCGGGCGAGAGAAACTGATGTGCATGTGGTGGTGGTGGAAATAATACCAGCCGCGCCCCGTGTCGGTTGTCTCGTAGGCAAGCTTGGTGGAGCGGCGGCTGCAGGCATAGGTCGTGATCAGGCCGTCGGCGCACAGCTCCTGGAAAGCCTCCTCGATCATGAGCGCGGCCCTGCCGTCCACGCCCACCACGCGGACGTAGGGGTGCTCGAAGAGCGCGCCCAGGAAAAGGGCCGTGCGGTACTCGTCGAGAAGGTGCGGCGTGGCCGTGCAGTGGTACGCTTCCGCGCCGCCCGTGGTGTGCTCGCAAATGGGCCTGCCCTGGTTGTCGGGCGTGCCGTCCTGGTAATAGGCCACATCGATATCAAATCCGCTGGTGTGCGTGCCATCGGGGTGGCCGGGAGAGCCGACGGACGTGCCCGGGATGGCGCCGTTGCGCTCGCTCATGTCCAGGAATCCAAGGGGCTGGCCGTTCCCGCTGCCGTAATCCCAGCCGTCGGCCAGGCATGCCGTTTTCGCCGCCGCGTACGTGATGAGCATGACCACGTCGCGCCTCAGCCAGCTGCGGTACTGGTTCTCCCAGGTCTCGCCGTTGGCAGGGTAATCGATGTACCCCGGCCCCGTGGTCGGGTCGAACTGGACGAGCTCGCCGCAATAGGATGCGCCGCCCTCGCAGGTGAGCGGGGGCAGGTCGGTGCAAACATCAGGAGTCGTCACGGCGCAGTCGCCGTCCTCGTCATCCACGGCGCCGTCGCAGTCGTTGTCCAGCCCGTCGCCGCACGTGGTCTCGCTCGTTCCCTCGAAGCCGCAGTCCGCGTCCCAGCAGTCCGCGTTGCCGTCGCCGTCGTTGTCCACGCCGTCGCCGCAGATCTCGTCCGATGGGGGCGGCGGATCGTCGATCGCGCAGTCGCTGTCCCACGCGTCCGTGTTGCCGTCGCAGTCGTTGTCCAGCCCGTCCGCGCATGAAGCCTCGCTCGCGCCCTCGAAGCCGCAGTCCGCGTCCCAGCAGTCCGCGTTGCCGTCGCCGTCATTGTCGATCCCGTCGCCGCAGATCTCGGTCGATGGGGGCGGCGGATCCTCGGCAACGCAGTCGCTGTCCCATTCATCCGCGTTGCCGTCGCAGTCATTGTCGATCCCGTCGCCGCAGGACAGCTCGCTCGGGCCCTGGAAACCGCAGTCCGGGTCCCAGCAGTCCATGTCGCCGTCGCTGTCGTTGTCCAGCCCGTCGTCGCAGATCTCGGTCGACTCGGGGCAGTCCGGGTCCCACACGTCCGTCAAGCCGTCGCAGTCATTGTCCACGCCGTCGGCGCAGGACAGCTCGCTCGGGCCCTGGAAACCGCAGTCCGGGTCCCAGCAGTCCGTGTTGCCGTCGTTGTCGTTGTCCATGCCGTCGCCGCATATCTCGAGCGTGGTCCCGATACCGTCCGTGCCCATGGCGCAGGCCGAGGCCGCCGGGACCGCGGCCCAAAAAGTGATTGTTACCAGTGATTTTATTGCCGAAATGTTCCCCGATCTCATGATTCCCGTCCTTTCCAACCGCGATATAAAGCACACTGACGAAGCGATGTCAAGTAAAATATTAAAAAATGATACTTGATCGTACAGATGAGTAGAAATGGTTATCTGATGCGCAGTATTACTATAATGTTCAGGGAAATCACCGTGAATCCCGGGCCCGAAGAAGAGGATGATGGCGCCGAGCCGATCGAGGAAGCGGACGCTGCCGACGCGGCTGCGGACGGGGACACGACCGACATCGAGGACGGCGGGGCTGATATCGAGGACAACACGGCCGGCGACCCGCCTGATGGCGATCCCGGCAATAACGGCGCCGGCCTCGGCGCGGGTTGCGGCTGCTTCATGGCACGATGAATTTTACATGAGTCCAGTCGTCCTGCTTTGACATTTATCAAAGCAGGTTACTATTGATGACATTAATATGAATTGTTGCCTTTGTCGGAAATTCGCACTTGATTTTGACTTCTTTTGTCGGCGCCGGTGGAGCAAACCAGTCCTTTGTAGACGACTGGTGCTACGCCGACACCTGCGGAGGTGGTGGCTAATTTTCTTTTGAATTAATCTCCATTCAGCCTTTTTTCTACGCTATCCTACCTCTTTCTGCCGAAAACACTCCTGATCTCCATGAAAACAGCACTTTTTTCTTGCATCTTCAATGATTATGCATTATGTATCGTATGCTTTTTCAAGGGGATTTAAGGTAACCTTCAATAACGTTCCTTCCTTTTGTGCGGAAGGAGAATGGAAAAGGAGAAACATCATGTTATCTCAAACATTACGACGCTTATTCTGCCTTCTTTTCTGCCTGGGCCTGGCCCTTGCGGCCGGCTGCGGCGGCGGGTCGACCACCGGGGACGGAGACACGGACGCTGACGTGACCTCGGAGGCCGACGGCATTATCGAGGACGTTACCGGCGATGACACTGCCGGAGACCCGGCCGAAGAGCCGGCGGAGGACGTGACCGGGGACACGACCGAAGACGTCACAGAGGACACGGTCGAGGATGTTGCGGAGGACGTGACCGAGGACACGGTCGAGGACGCGCCCCTGGACGGAGAAGACGTCATCGAAGACGTGATAGAGGACGCCGTGGACGCGGTTGACGGCGAGGAGGTCGGCGAGTGCGAGCCGCCCAAGGAGTTCCTGTGCCCCTGCGAGGGCGACGACGAATGCGACAGCGGCATCTGCTGGTCCACCGAGAGCTACGGCGACATCTGCACCACCGAGTGCGACGGCGACTGCCCCGAGGGCTGGGCCTGCGTGGCCGTGGAGATCGACGAGGAGACGGTGTCCATATGCCTGCCTTATGCCGAGGTCTACTGCCTGGCCTGCGAAGAAGGCGTGGAGTGCGGCAACGAGGCCGACCAGTGCTCGGACCTTGGCGGGGCGGACTACTGCCTCCAGGACTGCACCGCGTCCGAGACCTGCCCCGAGGGCTACACGTGCACGGCCATCGAGGGCGAGGAGTTCGACCTGTGCGTGCCCGACGGCGGCGAGTGCCCGGGCTGCGTGGACGGCGACGAGGACGGGTACGGCATCGGGCCGGACTGCGACGGGCCGGACTGCCGGGACGACAACGGGGATGTCCACCCCGGCGCCACGGAAGTGTGCGACGGGATCGACAATGACTGCAACGACGAGATCGACGAGTCCTGCCCGGACGGCGAGTGCAAGGAGGACTATGACGGCGAGGGCATCGGCTGCGCGGGCGAGACCCAGTGCGTGCACGACGGCGAGCTCTTTGACGACGGCGATTTTTCGCCGGACTGCGCCAGCGAGGACGAGAGGATGCTGTGCGATGACGGCGAATGGTTTACCGTGGCGTGCGAAGAGGACACGGTCTGCACGGACAACTTCTGCGACGACGGCGAGTGCGAGGCCGAGCACCACGCCGCGGACACGCTGTGCGACGACGTCTTCCGCTGCTCCGAGGGAGCCGGGGACAATAACTACGACACGGACGGCCTGTTCAGCTGCCAGGGATACTGCGACGGCGAGGGCAGCTGCGATTTCGCGGGAAGCTGCGAGGACTGCTCGGGAAGCGACGGCTGGTTCGAGTACGGCGACGACGGCCCGGGCTGCGCGGACATGGACGACCCGACGGCCGAGTACAGGGCCCACGATTGCGGAGGCGACGGCTGCGGCTTCGAGGTGACCGACACCCGGGACTGCGACACGCAGGACGGCTACGTGGGAGGCGGCAACACCGCCGGCTGCGGGAATGACCCGTCATCGGTCTTGAACGACTTCTTTGCCAATGCCTCGGGCGAGTGCGAGTCCACGACCGCGGGCTGCGCGGTGGTCGACTGCGACGAGTCGGACGTGTGCGACACGGTCTGCGATGAAACGAGCATCCGCGAGTACGTGGACTACTATGTCACACTGAACTCGGACAGCTGCGCTGCGGCGCTTGGGCCCCTGGTCGCGGACTGCGCCACCCTGGCTTCCGAGGACTCGGACGGCGGGCCCCTGGAAGTCACGACACCGGGCGCGGTGACCGACTACACGGGCTGCGATGACGGGGACTGCACGTCCACGGTCTACGCCGACTACTGCGTGGATGCCCTGGTCTACGAGTACGGCGCCGACGGGTCGGGGGTCACCGGCCCCTACGAGTTTGACTGCAGGGACTACGGCATCGACTACTGCAACGACAGCCGCTACCTTTACCTGGACATCTGGGGCTGCCATGGCGAGCCCGGCTACTGCTTCAATGACGCGGACGTGCCCGTTGACTGCGGCGTGGACGCCTGCGAGGGCACCTGCGGCAGCGGCGAGAACGGCTGCATGTGGCACGAGAAGGGCTGCACGGACGCGGCCTGCTTTGACACGGCCCACGACGCGGACGACGCCGAGGCCTACTGCGATGCCGGGTGCTCCGAGACGTGGCTTGCCAACGGCACGGGCGCGAACAGCTCCTGCTGCGGCGACGACGCGGGCGAGGACTTCGAGCAGGTCGAAGCCGCGGCCCGCGCGTGCTGCTACAACGCGGCCGAGCTGGCCTCCCTCGGCACCGCGGCCTCCATCCTGTGCTATAACGGCCAGCTGTACGACTGCAACGACGCGGCCGCCGACGACTCGGGCGTTGCCGAGGTCGTGACCACGGGCAGCACGGTCGACGGGCTGGAGTGCAAGAGCGACAACAGCTGGGGCCCTCCCGTGACGGAGGACTGCGACAACTTCAACATTCCCAACACCACCACGATTCCGGGCTGGACCGAGCGATCGGGCAACTGGACCATTGAAAGCAACATGCTCAGGTCCCAGGTCACGCCCAGCCACCAGTACATCACTTATAACGCCGAGCCCGCAAGGTCCGACGTGTGCATGACGGCCAGGGCGATCTACGGCACGGGTGCGTCGGTGCGTTACATCGGATTCACTGGAAGGTTTCAAAATACGAGCAGCCTGGTTCAGGCAAAGCTGCAGGACAACACGACTGGAGGCAACTTCAACTCCATGTGGCTTTATGATAATCTCGACGGCGGCTCCGCATATTCCACCAGCGTAGCCGCTACCACGGACGCAAACATCCAGTTCGAGCTGAGCGGAGGGACCGGCACGTTCAGGGTCGACGGGAACCGCGACGGGACCTGGGACACCACTGTAACGCTGGGCAGTATTCCGACAACTCCCGGCCTCATTGGCGCCACCGGCTACAACGGGGCCTACCTCGACGACTGGTGCTACGCCGATTCCTGCGGGAGCCCGTAACCCTGGATAACCAATTCCCCGACCGCCTTTTTCACCCCTTCAATCCCTTGTAAAACCTTTCAAACCTCACTTTTTTATTGCATGTTCCATGTTTATGAATTATGTTTCGGATGTTTTTTGAACGAGTTTTGTGCCGGACCTCTTCCGGCTCAAAGGAAAGGAAAAACCATGTTAAACAAAGCTATCAATCACGCATTTATCATGCTTCTTTGTCTCGGGCCGGCCTTGGCGGCCGGCTGCGGGGGCGCGTCCACCGGCGGGGACGGCGAGGCGGACGCCGACGTGGGCTCTGAGACCGACGGCATTATCGAGGACATTACCCAGGAGGACGCCGGCGACATGGCCGAAGACCCCGTCGAAGACCCGGCCGAAGACCCGGCCGGGGACGGCGTGGACGGTGGCGAATGCGAGCCGCCCATGGAGTTCCTGTGCCCCTGCGAGGACAACGAGGACTGCGAAAGCGGCATCTGCATCCACACCGAGACCTACGGGGACATCTGCACCACAATATGCGACGGCGACTGCCCCGAGGGCTGGACATGCGTTGTGGTGGACATTGACGGCGACCTGGTGTCAATATGCCTCCCCTACGAGGATGTCTACTGCATCCCCTGCGGCGACAGCGGGGAGTGCGGATCCGACGCGGACCACTGCGCCGATGTGGACGGATCGGTCTTCTGCCTCGAGGACTGCTCCGGCTCCGGCACGTGCCCCGAGGGTTATGACTGCACGGCCTTCCCGGACGACGGGTGGCAGCTGTGCGTGCCCGAAGACGGCCAATGCCCCGGCTGCATAGACGGGGACGAGGACGGCTACGGCGTTGGGACGGACTGCCTGGGCACGGACTGCGACGACGAGGACCCGGACGTGTACTACGGCGCCACCGAGGTATGCGACGGCAAGGACAATAACTGCAACGACGCGACCGACGAGTACTGCCCCGAGGGCGAGTGCAAGGAGGATTATGACGGCGAGGGCACAGTGTGCGCGGGCGATACCCAGTGCGTGCACGACGACGCGGTCTACGACGACGGTGATTATTCGCCTGACTGCGCGGGCGACGAGGACAGGATGAAATGCCAGGCCGGCACATGGGTGACCGAGGCGTGCGGCGAGGACTCTACCTGCGCCGACCACTACTGCTCCGGCGGTGCGTGCGAGGCCGCCTACGCCGGCACGGAAACGCTCTGCGACGAGGTGCTGCGCTGCTCGTCGAGCAGCGGGGACAACGGCTACAACACGTCAGGGTTCCTTCGCTGCCAAGGCTACTGCGACGGCGGGGGCAACTGCGATTTCGCGGGCAGCTGCGAGGACTGCTCGGACAGCGACGGCTGGTTCGAGTACGGGGACAACGGCCCCGGGTGCACGGACATGGACGACCCGGTCGCCGAGCGCAGGGTGCACACATGCGCGGACGGGGACTGCGACTTCTCGGTGGCCGATACGCTTGACTGCAACGGCCGGGACGGCTTCGTGGGCGGCGGCGACGCGGAAGGCTGCGGCGACGACCCCGCGTCCGTGAAAAACGATTTCTATGCCAACGAGTCCGGCGAGTGCGCGTCCTCCACGGCTAACTGCACGGTCTTTGGCTGCGACGAGCTCGACGTGTGCGCCGCGGTGTGCAGCGAAACCCGCGTCATGGAGTACGCGGACCACTTTGTTGTGCCCAACTCGGACTCCTGCTCCACGGCCTACGGGCCCGAAGTGGTTGACTGCGCGTCCCTCTCATCGACCGAGACCGACGGCGGGCCGGCCGACCACACCACGGGCGGGACCGTGACCGACTACGAGACCTGCGCGGACGGAAACTGCACGTCCAGCGCGTACAGCGATTACTGCGCGGGCAACACGCTCAACGAGTACGGCGCGAGCGGTGCGGGCTACACGGGCCCCACGGCGTTTGACTGCACGAGCCTGGGAAGCCAGTACTGCAATGACGCGCGCTACCTCATGGGCGACATCTGGATCTGCACAGGCACGCCGGGGTACTGCTTTGACGACGCGGACGTGCCCATGGACTGCGGCGTGGACGGCTGCGAAGGCGCGTGCGGCAGCGGCCCCAACGGCTGCATGTGGCATGACAAGGGCTGCGCGGACGATGACTGCTTTGACACGGCCCATGACGCGGACGACGATACCGGCTACTGCACGACCTGCTCCCTGGCCTGGCTGGCCTTCGGGTCGGGCACGGACAGCCCCTGCTGCGGCGACGACCTGGACGAGGATTTTGAGCAGGCCGAGGCAGCCGACCGCCAATGCTGCTACAACGCGTCCGTGATGGACTCGCTCGACTCGACGGGCTCCATCCTGTGCTACAACGGACTTCTCTACGACTGCAACGACGCGGCCGGCGACGACTCAGGCCTGGCCACGCCCCAGTCCACGGGCGACATGATCGGCGGTGTGGAATGCCTGGCCTCCAACACCTGGGGCGGCGGGCAGTGCGACACCTTCGACATCCCCGACACCACCACGGTCCCGGGCTGGACCGAACGATCCGGCAACTGGACCATCGAGAGCAACAGGCTCAGGTCCCAGGCCACGAGCAGCTACCAGTACATCACCTATGACGCAGAGCCCGCCAGGACCGACGTGTGCATGACGGCAAGGGCCATATACGGGACGGGCGCCTCGGTAAGGTTCATCGGCCTGACCGCCATGTACATTAACGACAGCACCGTTCTCATGGCAAAGATCCAGGACAACTCGTCGGCAGGCAATTTCAACCGGGTCTTTATTTACGATGAGAATGGCGGCGGGTCCAGCGCATATATCGACATAACACCCACCACGGACGCCAACATTCAGTTCGAAGTTACAGGGTCCAGCGCCACCTTCAGGATCGACACGAACCGGGACGGGACCTGGGACCACGCCGTGAC
>JBDRLK010000723.1:0-4145 GCA_043813155.1 Pseudomonadota bacterium
GGCGTCGCCGATGACATCAAGGCGCTCGTCGTTATCGGCACGAACGACAGGATCCCGGATGACGAGCTGTTCAGGCTCGACCAGTTCCTCATGCGGGGAGGAAGCATCGCATTTTTCGTGGACGGGATCACCGTGGACACCTCGACCGGCGTACCGGCGACCGCGGAAAACGACACGGGCCTGCCCGACTTCCTCGAGCATTTCGGCATCAAGATCAGACATGATATCGTTTTCGACCTTCAATGCGACACCGTCCCCATCAGGGGCCCCTTCGGGCTTCCCCTGGCTACCAAGTACCCGGGGTGGCCGGTGGAGAAAATCACGGCCGAGCACCCGTCCACGTTCAGGCTGCCCGTGCTGACCTTCCCCTGGGGCTCCAGCCTCAAGATCATCGAGAACCCGGCCGCCGGCCAGGTCGACATGAAAATCCTCGCCAAAAGTACGGACAAGAGCTGGCGCGAAGAGGGAAGCATCGAGATCGAGCCCACTCAGACCGACTGGGGCAACCGGTACGAGAGCGCCAAGATGAGAGGCCCCTTCGTGCTCGCCGCGGCCGTCGAAGGCAAGTTCCGAAGCTTTTACGACGGCAAACCGCTGCCGTCCGTTGCGCAGGAAGGCGGCCAGGCCGGCGCAGTGCCCGTGGATTTTATCACCAAGGCCGAAAAGCCCGGAAGGATCCTTGTTTCGGGAAGCAGCCAGATGGTCCTCGACCCGATCACGAACGTGCTCATGCGCCTCCACAGGGCCGGCGACATTGCCGCTAACCAGGCCTTCCTGCTCAACACCGTGGACTGGCTGACGCAGGACGAGGACCTCATTGCGATCAGGGCTAAGGGCGTCGAGAACCCACGCCTCGACGACGTTGAGGACGGAACGCGCAACTGGGTAAAATACGGGAACATCATCGCATGGCCCCTGCTGTTCGTCGTTTTCGGCCTGGTCCGGTGGGTGGTCAGGTCAAGGCGCGGGCGCGGAGCCCCGTCCAGCAGACCCGCCTCTTCCGGGGGCCGTGAAGAAAAGGAAGAAGAAGAGGAAGAAAAAGGGTAGTGCGGGGCTTGAAGCCCCGCCGAACAGGTGAGCTGGGTAGTGCGGGGCTTGAAGCCCCGCCGAACAGTTGCGCTGGGTAGTGCGGGGCTTGAAGCCCCGCTTAAATCAAAGACGAGGAGGACAGCAAAAAATGAGAGGCAGAAACCTGATTATAGCACTGGCCGTGCTCGTGATTCTGATTCTTGTTGCCGTCATCATCATGAAAGAGCCGGCCCCTGCAAAAATCACCGCTTCCTTCCCCGAGATCAAGAAGGACAGCGTGACCAGGGTCTGGATACGCAGGCCCGACACTGAAGAGAAAAAACCGGGCAAGCCCGAGGAGGAAGAGGAGCAGAAGAGCGCGGACGAAAAGCCGAAGTTCGAGGAGGTGACCCTCGAAAAGGAAGGCCTGGGTGAAGACGCGATGTGGATGGTGACGAGCCCCGTGCGCTATGAAGCCTATCCGTCATACGTGGATTCCCTGCTGGGCAGGCTGGAGGAGCTGAAAATCGAGGAAATAGCAGCCGAGCGGAAAGACTCCTACAAGGACCTTGAAATCGACGACAACAATGCCGTGGAAGTGAAAATATTCGCGGGCAAAACCGAGGCCATGAGGTTCTTCATCGGGGCCTACAAGGGCGGCGCCACGATGGTCAGGTTCACTGGAGACGAGAAAGTCTACAGGGTCAGGGGCTCGATACGCTTCCTCTTTGCAAAGCCCGTCAAGGACTGGAGGGAAAAGAGAATCATCAACATCGAGAACGAGCGTGTCACGCGCCTCGAGTTCAGCAGCGACAACGGCTCCTATGCCTTCTCCATGGTCGAGGGGGAATGGAGCAATGAGAGCGAAACTCAAATCGAAGACTACGACCCCAAGAAAGTCAACGGGTTCGTTTCCACGGTCGCCCACCTGAGGGCAACGGACTTCGAGGACATCAAGACCCCGGCGGACGTGGGGTTGACGGACAGCGTCGGCAGGGTCACGTACTACTACACGGAAGAGGTCGAGAAAGAGAAGAAAGAGGGGGAGGAGGCGCCCGAGCCCGCGAAAGAAGAAGGAGAGGAGGCTGGAACGGAAGGAGAGCAAAGCGCCGGGGAAGAGGGGAAAGAAGAGGCGCTGTCGGGCACGATTCTCATCGGCGACAAGAAAGACGATTCAAACTACTTCATCATGGTCGAAGGCAAGGACCAGGTCTTCGTGATCTCCAAGTACACGGCCGAGCGCCTCAAGCCGCCGGCCGAGAAGTTCTCCAAGCCGAAAAAGAAAGACACGGACGAGTCGGCGGACGAAGCAGCCGCGGCGGCCCCTATCGATGCCGGTGCCTTTGCGAAACCCGCCGACGGCGGCCAGATACCCCCCGATGTCATGAAGAAGCTTCAGGCCGAGATCAAGCGGCAGAAGCTCATGAAGCAGCTCGCCAACCAGTAGGCTAACGGGAGGCTGAAGCCTCCCCTGCCCGGGGGGGGCAGGCAACTTCAGTCGCCCATAAAGCAACTGCTTCCCATCGCACGCTAATCCTCCGGATTCCTTGACTTTTTGCACTGAATTGGAGGAATATCGTTATATATTTTTTCCATTCAACAGAAAAAACAGAGGTCACCATGGATATAACACCAACCTTCACGGACTCGGTCGTTAAGTTCGATCATCAGCTCGACCTGGACGCCTACAAGAAATCCGTGGACATGCTGGAGGCCGGAAAATACGCGGAATCGCTCCAGCTGTTCATGCAGTACGTGAACGCGACAGCCGCCAAGAAGTACAAGGTCGACATGCTTCACTGGAGGATCCCTCACGGCTCCCTCATCGTCGATGTCCAGGTCACGCAGCAGGACTACCTTCTGGTCACGGCCCCCTTCCTGAAGCTTCCCGCCGACCCCCCTGGAAAACGGATCGCCCTGATGCGGCAGGTGTGCGATCTGAATTTCAGCGCGCTGACGCTGAGCCAGATCGTGCTTCGGGGGGAGGAGCTCACGTTTGAGTTCGCGACGCCCATGTCCCTCGTCGACCCTTTCAAGCTGTACGCCGTTCTCCAGGAGATATGCCTTTCCGGCGACAGCTTTGACGACGAGTTCATCGGGAAATTCGGCGCCACGCCGCTTCGAGAAAAAGAGGTGAAGCCTCTGGCACAAAAAACCGTGGACAAGGCATGGGAGCTCTACCATTCCTACCTCGACGAATCCATGCAGTACGATGAATACTTCACGCAAAAGCGGTGGAAAGGCTTCTCCTACGATATCCTCGGCATCGCCCTGATGAAAATCGACCACGTCATCGCTCCCCAGGGTTACCTGAGGACGGAGCTTGAAAAGAGCGTGCAGCACCTGTTCGCCAACAAGCACCCCGATGACATCGTTATCGATCTTCGCGAGGATTTCAAGAAATTCAAGAGCTTCCCGAGGGAAAAATTCGACTCGGACCTCTACGAACCGAATTTCTTCATCCACGCGAAGAAGGACGCCAATCTTCCCACGTGCCAGAAAAACCTGCAGAAGCGCTACGAATGGGCCGTGCAGGACCGGTCGGGGGGAAGCAACGTGGGCGTGGCCCTGAACTACCTTTTCGCAACGTACCGGCTGCTGTACAACTACTACGTGCCCGACAAGATGAAAAAGGAATTGCTCGGCGTGGTTAAAAGCACGAGCCGCAAGCCGTGGAAAGACGCTGCCGAGGTCATGTACGTCAGTTTTCAGAAGATTATGTCACCCAATTACCAGTAACCGGGAGAAACGCTCATGGCAAACATCGATCACATAAAAAGCGCCGTGGTAAAAATAATAACAGGCCTCACAACGGGCTCCGGCATGTACTGCAAGGAGATCGATGCCGTCATCACCAACCACCACGTCGTGGCGGGCGAGCGGCAGGTCGCGGTGGCCATCCAGGACGGCACGAAACAGCTGGGCAGCGTCTTCCTCGTCAGCCCCAAAAAGGACCTGGCCTTTATCTCTATCCCCGGGCCCGCGGACAAGCTTCCCGCCATCACGCTCCAGGACAGGAAGGTGAAGCAGCAGGAAAGAGTGTTCGCGCTGGGCTTTCCCTTCGATCTTCCATTCACGGTCACCGAGGGCATTGTCTCGTCGCCCGAGCACCTGAACCGGGATGTCAAGTACATCCA
>JBDRLK010000724.1:0-12898 GCA_043813155.1 Pseudomonadota bacterium
TGACCGGAGGACCGCCCTGCAGGTCGCAGAAGAGCGGCCACCCCTCGTCCACGCCGTCGTCGCCCGGGTCGCACACGACCGTGTCCCCGTCCGTGTCGCCGGGGCAGTCGCAGTCGTCGTCGATTTCGTTGCATGTTTCGATCAGGACCGTGTCCGCGATGATGTCCGAGAATATCCGCGCAACCTCATCGGTGCTGTCCGCCCTGAAGGCGGTCGCGGGAACATTGTTGTCGATCCCGTCCCAGCCGTAATCGGCCATTTGATTGAGATTGGCGTTTGACGTGCCGTACCCGATGACGTACGTTCTGACGTGGTACGTGCTGCCCCCCCAGTTGATGGTGTAAAGGTCCCTGACGGCGTTGCCCGGGTTCCCGTCGCAGGACTCGTCGCCGTCGCCCAGGACGACCGCGAAGTAGGGCCGGCAGTCCCGCATGTCATCGCCGGGGATGACCGTGCCGGCGAAATACGTCCGGGCCCGCTGAACGGTCCAGGCAAGCGGCGTAGGGCCGTCGGCCCTCAGCTCCCTTTCGGTCGCGCTGATGGGCGTCCAGGCTGCCGAGTACTCCCTGTTGTCCACCCACATGAGCACGTCATCGGAGCTCTCCTCGGCAAAAGGAACCACCAGATAGTCCGACAGGGTGCTGCTCGAGCACTCCCCGTCGTAGCGAAGGTAGTCGTGGCCGGTCCAGTTCCAGGGGCCGTACTCGCACCAGCTGTACGCGGTCTGGTTGTCGCAGTACCAGTCCATCTGGCGATGCCCTGCTACGAAATACTGGGGAAACTTCATGAGGCCGAAGGTGATGTCTCCGGTGGAGGCGACCACCTGGTGGATGGCCGTCTTGCACTGGTACATGCGGCTGCCCGTTGCGCTGTCCCCCCGGCAGCATTGCCTGGTGCCCCACGTGTCATTCGTGCCGTCACCCCACAGATAGTTTCCGTTGATGTCAAACGCCATGCTGCCCGATGTGTCGAAAACGATGAGCATGTATGGCTTGACTTGCGTCTGCGCGTCCGCGCTCTCGCTGTGAATCCACATGGTTGCCATGATGCTCAAAGCGATCAACAGGACCGTCACTATCTTTTTCCTTAAAATTATCATCTTTTCTCCCAGTATATGAAAATGTCCTATTTTCATTCTTATCTATATCCGGATTCGAGTCAATATCCCCGGACATTTTTCAAAGAGATAAATCATCTGGCACTTGCAGAGGAGCCTGGCCTGGGGGCGCCTGGTTGAAAAACAGAAATAACCCTATATTATGAGGGGGTTACACTAATTTTCGTGTTTTTTGACTTCTGGCATAGATATTGAGTTATGGAGGGCTGGAAGGGAAGGCCCGGGGGAAGGCGTGAGAAAGCAGCCCGGAATCACAAGCTCTCAGGCGAGGTTCAGCCTGCACCACAATATATGGCCGACTCATTGGCGGAGGGTACAATATATTGATCGTATTGATCCTGATGGAAGGTGGTTGATGCAAAGAATCCTGCTCATAGAGGGAAACACGAATATCAGGAAGTTTATCAGCCGGGAGCTTGCGCGCAGCGGCCACACGGTCATGGAAACTGCCGACGGCATTGAAGGGCTGGAGCGCTTGAAGGATGACAAGCCTGAAATATTGATCGTGGACATCAATACAAAGAAGAAAATAGCGCTCGAGCAGTTCAGGGTCGCGGCCACGTCTTCAAAGCAATCAAAAAAAATACCCGTGATCCTCCTGACGTCAAATCCTTCGTACGAGGCAGAGCTTTCCGACTGGAATGCCGCGTTCATTCTCGACCGCTCGGGCAATGCTCCCGAGCTGCTCGCGGCAATCGACAAGCTGCGCAGCCCCAAGCCGCCAAAGACAGCCAGGCCAAAGGAAGCAAAAGAGGCCAGGGATAAAAAAGAGACGAAGGACAAAGAGACGAAGGACAAAGAGGAAGGCAGGGACAGGAAAGAAGTAAAAGAAGCGAAGGAAAAGAGAGAAGCAAAGGACAGCAGCACTCCTGCCAACAAGTAAACCATTGCGAGCTTTTCATGGGCCCACTCCATTATTCTGATTTAATCCTCCAGAAGCCTGATCACCTTTGCCACGACCTCGTACAGGTTCTCAGGGATTTCCTCCCCAACCTGGAGCTCGGACAGGCTGCCCGCCAGCCGGATGTCCTGAATCACGGGAACACCGCAGCGCCGCGCCTCCCTGATGATGCGCCGGGCCATGTGCTCCTTTCCCGCGGCAACCACGACGGGCGCGTCCATTGTTTCCTCTTCCCACCGCAGGGCCACGGCAATATGCAGCGGATTGACGATAACGACCGCCGCCCTTTTCACCTCCTCGATCATCCGCTGCAGCGCGATTTCCCTGTGGAGCTTCTGACGGCGCCCCTTGATCGAAGGGTCGCCCTCTGTTTCCCTCAGCTCCTTTTTCAGCTCCTGGCCGGTCATCATCAATCTTCTCAAGTAGGCATGGCGCGTGTAAATAAAATCCATGAAGAGTATCGGTACGAGGGCAAGAAACGTATACAGAAAAGTCACCCTCATGAACCTGGTCAGGAGCTCCCGCTCCGGGCCGGGCTCACGGACCTCGATAAAGGCCGGCAGGATCTCGAGAATCGCGTCCACGATAAAATACGCCGATGCCGCAATGAGGACTATCTTCAGAAGGTCCTTTGCAAGGCCCATCCACCTTTCGGAGGAAAAAAACTTTTTCGCGCCCTCGAGAGGGTTCAGGCGGTCGAGCTGCGCCGCGATGGGCTTCACGGAAAAGGCAAACCTGGTCGAGAAGAGCCCGGCCAGCAGCGTCAGGGCGAAAACGGGCAGGCATACGGACGCCGACACGGTCAGGAACAGCTTTCCCGCGGAATGGAACCAGGAAGCCGCGGCCCACGCGCTCCCCTCTCCCGCCTCGATCGTCACGGCTCCGGCCATGGCCTGCTGCGCAAAGAGAAGAATCCTTCTCGCCTGTCCCGGAACGATCCACAGCACGGCGGCGGCGCCCGCCAGGAGGGATACGTAGCAGAGAAAATCCCTGTAGCGGGGAATGTCCCCCCGCTTGCGCGCATCCAGCAGCTTCTTCCTCGTGGGAGGAAGGTTCCTTCCCGGTTCCCCCATGGCTATTTCACGAGCAGCTTTGTTATCTCTTTCTTTTGCATGATGAAAATAATCTATGCCAGCAGGCCGGAAAAAACAAGCGTCAAGGGTGCGGCCGGGACGCATTCTCGACCCGCAAGGGGCAGGGGCGGCTTTCTTATGAAATGGCGGGCCTTGATTTTACATGGCGGATGATTAGACTCTTTTCTGTGTCATGCTGGTGCTGAAACAGAAAATTCCGGGCCGGGACCATGCCTGCGATATCGCGTTCTGCTCCAACCCGTTCGAGCAGTGCGCATCGCGCATCAGGAAGCAGTTCTTCGGCGCCGCCGTCATCAGCGACCGGAACGTTGCCGCGCTCTACGGCGGTCAGCTCGCCGATCGCCTCACCGCAAAGGGCGTCCCTAATTTCATTGAAACCTTTCCGCCGGGCGACCGCAGCAAGTCCAGGGAAACGAAGCGGAAAATCGAGGACACCATGATCAGCCGCGGCGTGGGCAGGGACTGGGCGGTCGTGGCGCTCGGCGGCGGTGTGACCGGAGACCTGGCCGGTTTTGTTGCCGCCACGTACATGAGGGGCATCGCGTGGCTCAACGTGCCCGCCTCGCTTCTTGCCATGGTGGACGCTTCCATCGGGGGAAAGACATCCGTCAACACGATGGCCGGGAAAAACCTCGTGGGCGCCTTTCACCAGCCGGAGGCCGTCTATTTCAGCATTGACCTGCTGAAAACCCTGCCCGGGCCCGGCTGGCTGGACGGGAGCGCGGAAATCATCAAGCACGCCGTCATCACGGACAGAAGCTATTTCGAGCTCCTCGAAAAAAACATGCCCGTCACCGCCGGCTCAGGCGGAAGGACGCTGACCAGAATCATCCGGCGCTCGGTCGAGATCAAATCCGATATCGTGGAAAGGGATGAAAAAGAAAACAACCTGCGAAGCATCCTGAACTTCGGCCACACGATCGGCCACGCGGTGGAAGCCGCGGCCGGCTACAGGCTGCCGCACGGCACGTGCGTCGCCCTCGGCATGGTCATGGAAGCGCAGATATCAAACAGGCTCGGCCTGCTCGCCCCCGGCCGGTGCGAGAGAATCGAGGCCCTGCTGCTGAAGGCTGGTTTCAGGCTTCCCAGGAAAAAAATCCAGGCCTCGAGCATCCTCAAGGCCATGCAGGTCGACAAAAAGAAAAAAGAGGGCGGCGTTCGCATGGTCCTGCTGCGGGACATCGGCGAAATAGCCACCCGCGGCGGGCAATTTTCCCGCCGGGTCCCGGCTGAGACCATCAAGGACGTGGTGGGCGCATGGCTCAAGCAATGACAGGGCGCGGCGCCGCGCCGCCCCGGACAACCTGCATTACGTCCAACGAGAATAATACCCGCTCCGTGCTCGCCAGGATCGCGCGCTGGAAGAGCTGCTGCCACGAGGTCAGGCTCGACTTGCTTCACGATCTTCCGGAGGACCTCGGCCTGTTCACGTCCGGCCGGGCGCCTATCATCCTGTGCTGCAGGCCCGCGAGAGAGGGAGGAGGGTTCAGGGGCACCGAGAAACAAAGGGTGGACATTCTCGCCCGCGCGATCGAGGCGCGGCCCGCGTTCGTGGACATCGAGCTGGGCACCTCCCCCGCGAGGCTCGCCCGGCTTCGCGGGCTGGCGGGCGGAAAAACAAAAATCATTCTAAGCACGCATCATTTTCACGGCATCCCGAGAAACATCCGCGGCCTGGCAGGGAAAATGAACGGCCAGCCCGCCGATGTCCGCAAGCTTGCTTTCGCAATCCGCGATCCCTCCGAGCTGACGCGCGTGGCCGACGTCGCCCGGATGATAAGGAAGCCGAAAATCATTATCGCCATGGGCACGGCAGGCATGCTCACGCGCATCGCGCCCGAGCGCTTCGGCTCCATGCTCACCTATGCGGCGCCGGACCGTTCGCTTTGCACCGCAGGCGGCCAGCTGACCGTCGATGAGCTTCTTCGCTACAGGAAGCAGCGCGGGCGCCGGCCGGCCCTTCTGGGAATCGTGGGAAACAGCGGCGTTCTCAAGTCCCTTGGGCTGAAGGTCTACAACCACCTGCTGCGCGGCCG
Organism: Pseudomonadota bacterium; assembly: GCA_043813155.1. Classification (GTDB taxonomy): domain Bacteria; phylum Myxococcota_A; class Polyangia; order DRWM01; family DRWM01; genus JBDRLK01. The sequence goes on from JBDRLK010000724.1 coordinate 5,149, forward strand.
CAGCGGCCCGCACGCCCTGTACGTTCCCGTGGTCACAACATCCCTCAAGCAGACCATCGCGTCACTCACGCTGCTCGGTTTCAAGGGTGTTTCAGTTACCCAGCCGCACAAGCGCGAGGCTTTTCTTCTCTGCCACGGCTTCAGCCCGGATGCAGCGAAAATTCAGGCCGTCAACACGCTCGTTTTCAGGAGGGGAAAAATCCTCGGGTTCAACACGGACGTTTACGCCGCGCGCGTGATTTTCAAAAAAATACCCGTAAAAAAGGGAAAGCACCTGCGCGTCGCGCTTGTGGGCGCCGGGGGCGCGGCTGCGGCCGTTGCTGCCGCCCTTGCGGAGCGCGGCTGGGAGTGCCACGTTTACAACCGCACGCTCGGCAGGGGTCGGGAGCTGGCCCGGAAGCAAGGCATGAAAGCGCTGCCCCTTAAAAACCTGGAGAAAGGCGGGCCGGGTTTCGACATGCTCATCAACTGCACGAGCGTGGGCATGGACTCGAGCGCCTGCATTGTCCGGTCCGGCCGCATATTGAAGGGAAAAATAGTTCTGGATCTTGTCTCGCATCCGGCCGAGACCGAGCTCCTGCGCAAGGCAAAGCGCGCCGGCGGCCTGCCAATTTCCGGGACTTATTTCTGGTCACTACAGGGTAGAGAGCAGATGAAACTGCTGGTATCGAGAACTTTCAGGTTGAAAACTATTGAAAATATAGTAAAAAAGTATGAATAATAACAAGCATTGGAGATCTAACCCTATTGGAGGACCATTATGAATCAAAGCAAAACTTTTAATGCCATTGCTTCGGCCGTGGTGCTTGCTGGAGCCGCCTTTTTCCTGGCTTCCTGCTGCGTACACCCGCCGGTCGTGCAATGTACGGGCTACGTTGAGCCCGAGACCGTGTACGTGAGCGCACCGCCGCCCGAACCCCCAACCGTTTATGTTGAGCAGATGCCGGCCCCGGACCCTACCTATGTCTGGATCGAGGGCTACTGGTCATGGACCGGCGCTGACTGGCTCTGGATCCACCCTTACTGGGCGCCGCCCAGGTACGGGTACTACTGGGAGCCGCCGGCAGTCGTCACGGTGAAAGGAAAAGGCTACGGCTACGTGGGAGGCCACTGGAAAAAACACCATGAAGCCTATCCCCCCCAGGGAACAGGCAAGGGAACAAAGCCCACGGCGCCCACGGGGCCGTCCTACACGGGAACGCCCACGGCGCCCACGGGACCGTCCTACACGGGGACGCCCACGGCTCCGACTTCGCCAACCTCGCCTTCGGTCACGGTGATTGGCACGCCCACTTCGCCCACGAGCCCGACCAAGCCCACGTCGCCCGCATCGCCCGTAAAGCCGACCAAGCCCGTGGTCATCGGCGTGACGCCGGTCGAGCCCTCGCCGCCGACCACGACGGTTACGCCAAAGCAGCCCGGCGTGTATATCACGCCGGCAAAACCAACGCAGCCCACGTCGCCGGGTTACACGCCCACACCGCCCGCAAAGCCGGGAATCAAGACCGTGGAGCCGAAGAAGCCCGTGACGGTTACGCCTGCCGCGCCTTACACACCGGCACAGCCTTACAAGCCGACCCAGCCGTCAAAGCCTTCGACGCCCGGCTATAAGCCTTCACAGCCGTCAAAGCCTTCTACTCCCGGCTATAAGCCTTCACAGCCGTCAAAGCCTTCGACGCCTTCGGCGCCCACGTCGCCTTCGACCAAGAAGCCCGGCACGAGCGGCACGGCGAAACCGCCCGCCACGAAACCTCCGCCGAAGAAAGTGCCGGAGAAGTTCAAGAAGAAGTCGTTCGAAACCACGCCCAAGCCCAAGACCTCCAAGCATCCCACGAAGCCCCCCCCGGGATTAAAGTAGCAGCCGCCTTTTTATACGTACCTTGGACATAATTTATTGTAGCTGCACGCCCTTGGCGTGCCCCGGGCGGGCCAAGAGCCCGCAGCTGCCCGGCGTGTCTGTGAGATGGCTAATCGTCGTCGTAGGGTACGGTCTCCATGGAGGGAGAATAGTCCTCGAGCTCCTGCTGCAGCTTGTCGCGCACGCGGTCGGCGGTGCACAGCACGCTGATGCAGATGTTGCGCGGATCGATGAATCCGGCAGCCGCCGCCCTCACCTCTTCCTGCGTCACGCCGCGGATGTTCTCGCGATAGGTCTCGAAGAAATCGGGCGGCAGGTTCTGCAATATCTCCCTGATGGCCAGGGAAACGCGAAGCGGCGCAGTCTCCACGGCAAACAGGAAATGGTTGCTCAGGTATTTAACGGCAAAATCATGTTCCTCGTCCGTGAGCGCATCGGCCTTGAGCTCCTCCATCATCCCGAGCTGGACCCTGATGACTTCCGCCGCGTTCTCGATGGAGGGGAAGGTCCACAGGTAGAAGGCGTCCCTCTTGCGCGAGCGCAGGATCCTCGAATAGGCGCCGTAGCTCATGCCGCGCTTTCGCCGGATCTCCTCGCTCAACCTCGCCGTGAACGTGCCCCCGAAAGCCGTGTTGAGAACCACGAGAGGAAAATAATTTTCATCCCAGGCCCATGCCCCCAGGTGGCCCATGTAAATCTGCGCCTGCGTGCGGTCCGGCTTGTCAACGAGCCTGACCCTCACCCCCTGCGGCGGCTGCGGCTCCGGAACGTCGGAAGGCGGCATCTCGAGCGTGCTGATCCCATCGACGATCAGACGAGCTTTTTCGATGAATTTTTCCCTGCTGATGTCGCCCACGCCCCCGATGGTGATCCGGCCTTTGCCCAGGTGCGACCTGATGAGGTCGGCGGTCTCCCTGTAGTCCAGGGCCTCGAGGTTTTTGCGCCTTCCCGCGGTCCGCCTGCCGTAGGGATGGGCGCCGAAGAGCATGGCCCTGAAGTTCCGGCCGGCCAGGCCCTGGTCGTCCTGTCTCGACTCGATGATGTCGGCAATGGTCTCGCGCCTGAGCTGCTCGAAATCATCCCTGCGCAGGCCGGGCTCGTGCAAGATCTCCCTCACGATGTCCGTGAGTGCGTCAAAGGACTCGCTGATCGAGTGCGCCGACAGCGACAGATGATGGTGGCCCGCGGACAGGTCGAGGTCGGCGCCGATGCTCTCAATGGCCCGGTTGAGCTCCTCCCTGCTCTTTTTCTTTGTCCCCAGCTTGAGCAGGTGGGCCGCCAGCCTCAGCCTGCCGATCTTGTCCTCGGGGTCGATCTCGGTCCCGAAGTGAAAGTCCACGTACAGGTAGACGAGAGGGACGGTCCTGTCCTCCTCGAAAACCAGGTTGACGCCGTTCATGTCTTCCTTCTTCGGTATCATGGCTTTGCCGGCATGACCGTCACGATCGTTCGCTTGCAGGGGTCAAAATATTTCCCGGCCGCGGCCCTCACGTCCTCGGCCGTCACGCGCCGCAGGTCCTCGAGCCTCGTCGTGATGGTATTGCAATCACCGGTCACTGTCTCGTAAAATCCCAGCGCCGCGGCTTTCCCGCCAACGCCCAGGAAACCTCCATAGGTGCCGAGAAGAACCCGGTTGCGGGCCGTCGACATCTCCACCTCGCTCACGCCTTCGCGCCCCAGCTTGTCGATCTCCTCGTCGAGCAGCGCAATGGCGCGATCGGGCGGCTGATCCTTTCGCAGGTCCACGTGAAACTCGAAAAGCGCCGGCAGCTTGAACTTGCCCAGCCAGGAGATCACGTCCGAGGCGATCTCCTCCCTGTGAATGAACCGGCGCACGAGCCTCCCGCTTTCGCCGCCGCAGAGGATGACGCTCAGTATCGTGAGGCACGCGTTGTCGAAGTGCTCCAGCGCGGGAGCAAGGTAGCCCACGGCGACTTTCGACGCCGACACTTCCTTTGAAAACGTCACGCGCCGCTCTGTCTCCTGGACCGGCTCCTGCCCGACGATCTCCTCGGGAATCTTCTGGCCCGGGATCCCGCCGTAGGCCTTTTCAATGCGGCCGAGAAGCTCGTCATGCTCGAAGTTGCCCGCGACCGCGATGACGGCATTGCCGGGACTGTAGAAGGTCTTGTAAAAATCCCGGCAGTCTTCGACCGTAAACCCCTTGATGTCCTCCATCCAGCCGATGGTTGGATGCTTGTAGGGGTTGACCTTGAAGGCCGTCCTGTACATGACCTCTTCGATCTGCCCTTCGATCCTGTCCTCGACCCTGTACTTTCTTTCGTTCATGACCACGCTCTTTTCCCTCTCCACCACGCCCTCGTCGAGGATCAGGTTGACCATCCGGTCCTGCTCGAACGTGAGCACGAGATCCAGCGCCTCGGGGGGGAACGTCTCGTGGTAGTAGGTCCAGTCCAGCCAGGTGGCGGCGTTCGTGTCCGCGCCGAAACGCTCGAGCTCCCTGTCGAACTTGCCTGACGGGTGATTGGCCGTTGACTCGAACATGAGATGCTCGAACAGGTGCGCCAGGCCCGTTTTTCCCTGCTTCTCGTGGCGCGAGCCCACGCCGAACCACGTGTGATAGGAAATAAGGGGCGAGGTCCGGTCCTCGAGCAGCAGGACGGCCAGGCCGCTCGGGAGCCTGTGACGGCGCACATCCCATCTGTCCAGGATCCTGATCCGGTCATGTACATTCTCGTCCATGGATAATAACGCTGCAGAGCTTATCCGAAAATCTGGTCCGTCGCGAGGTACGCGAGGCGCCGCCGTGGCAAGGAGCGGGGTCCCCGACGCGACGCAGGCGTAGCTGAAGCTGCATCGAGGAGCGATGGGGTGCAGCGACGCCGCCACGGTGGATGGATCGCGCAGCGCAGTAGGATCAGGTTTTCGGATAAACTCATAATACAGAACGCAGAATGTGACAAGTAGACGGTGGAAATAGTCGCCGGTCATCTCATACCATGGGTGGGGGAGGCTAAAGTCCCTGCCCGCGTTTGGGATGCATAATGGTTTTTCAGGGCAGAGGAAACTTTTGCGCCCCCCGCGGCGATAAGGAAGGAAATCTCAACCCCTTATGGAGGTGCGGCATGTTTTGGATATCCATTATTTCGGCAATCTGGTACGGCGTAAGCGCAAGGTCCTTTGTCACGGGCAACAGCGCGACATGGGCGTTATACGGATTTGTCGCCTTTTTCTGTCCCAGCTTCCTGCTCATGGTGCTGGGCGGGGCGGCCGAGTCCATTGTCAGGCCCGATCAGCCCATGTTGCTGCTCCGGGTCTTCACGTTGGCCGGCATTGCGGCGGGCGTTGCCTGCTCAATCATCCTGCAGAGGGTCCTGGTGAGCAGGCAGAAGCGCGTGGACGCTTATTTCGATCGGGCTTGAAAGGGGGACGGACCCCTTTCCCGGAGTGCGCCGGCGGAACGGGAGGCTAAAGCCTCCCCTGCCCGACGGGGACAGGGGCGACTTCGGTCGCCCATAAGGCAACGGCTTCCAATCGCACCCACTTTTCCATAATGAATTGAAATCAGGCGCGTTTTGGAATATAGTTCTTACGTTATGACGCGCACGAGAACGGCAAGGATAGTCCTGTGCTTCCTGCTGGCCGCCCGGCTGGGAGGCTGCGGCGCCGAGTTCGACCCGCAGTCCCTGGTCAACAAGTTCAGAATACTTGCCGTCAAGTCCGACCCCGCGGAAGGAGAGCCCGGCCAGGAGATTACGTTCACGCCGCTTTTAAGCGACTCTGAATACAACCGCCAGCCCATTCATATCTGGATGACGTGCCTGCCCCATCCCGGCCAGTCCGGCAGACAGTGCCTCGAGGATGGGAGCGGAACCCAGGTGGGCACGGAAGAAACCCTGACCATCACGTTGCCCGAGCTCGCCGACGACGAGGACGAAAAAGATATATCCGTCACACTTCTCGTGTGCGCGGGCATCCCGAGACTTCCGGATTTCGAGAAAGAGGACTACGATTTCTGCGAAAGCCCGGAGAGCGACGTGGCCATCAAGACGGTCAGGATCATCCGGGAAAACCGGAACAACAACCCCGAGCTGGAAAAATTCACTATTTCGGTTCCCGGTTTTGACGACATCGTGCCGGAAGAGGGCGACCGGCCCGCGCTCGAGTGCACGGGCGGCTGCGAGGAAATCACGCTGACCCTCGTGCTCTCCCCGGATTCGATTGAGACCTATGAAACGATCAGGTTCGAGGAGCTCGTAACCCTCGAGGAAAACCCTTTCATCTCCTGGTTTGCGACGGCCGGGGAGTTCAGCGATTCGCGCACCTATGAAAGCGATTACGAAGACCAGGAAGAGCCCAGGGATGAGCTTGCCCACGAGGTAGCGTGGATCCCTCCCGACGAAGGGATTGATGAAGAGGTCACTTTCTATTTCGTGGCTTACGACGGACGGGGCGGAGTCGACTACCGCACGCAGGTGACCCACATTATCGCCGACGCAAAGGAATGATCGTTTGTGCCGGCCGCGGGCATTTTTCGCTGCGGCACTGTCCGCCATTACCGGGAATATGAGATGTTCGGCATAGGATTCTGGGAATTCGTCCTTATCATCGCTCTTGTCCTGCTCGTCCTCGGACCGGAAAAAATCGGGCCCATCATGCGCACCCTCGGCAAGGCCATGCGCGAAATCCAGCGCAATGTCTTTGAAATGAAGCAGGCCCTGAAGATCGACGAGCGCATGGAAGAGCTCGACGAGGTGCAGAGGGACGTTGCCCGCGAAATACGCAAGGACGGCAGCGACATCGAGCAGTCCATGAAGCGCCACCTGGAGGGCGGGAAAAGCGAAGAGGCCGATGCCGCGGGGAGCGGCGGGGAAAAGAGCGAAAAAACATCGGACAAGAAGCCGAGGTGGGACGAGCTGCACGACGGAAAAGACGGGGAAGAAGCGCCGGAGGGCGGGAAAAAGGATGAGTGAGAAAAAATCAGGCGAGGGCCCGAACCTCTCGTTCATGGACCACCTGAGGGAGCTTCGCCGCAGGCTGTGGATCGGCCTGGTGCTCGTGTTCATCGCCGTGGCCGTCGCCTTTGTGTTCCGCTCCACCATCATCCATTTTTTGATCCAGCCGTTCATCGTCGCCTGGGACATGGTCGAGGGCCTGCCGGAAAAGCCGAGCCTCAGCTACATGAACCCCCTCGAATTCTTCCTCGTGGACCTGAAAGTCGCCCTGCTGTCCGGGATTTTCTGCGGCCTGCCGTTCCTCCTGTGGCAGGTATGGCTTTTCGTGGCGCCCGGCCTGTACCGCAAGGAGAAAAAGTACGCCTACCCCTTCCTGCTCCTTGGCTACCCCCTGTTTTTCGGCGGCGCGGCCTTCTGCTACTACGTGATCCTGCCCATGGTGTTCCAGTTCGGGTTCAGCTACACACAGAAATTCGCCGGCACCATGAGCGAGGACATCGTGATCAACCCGCTGATCATGATCAGGGAGTACGCGGCCGTCACGATCAAGCTGCTCATGGGCTTCGGCATTGCCTTCGAGCTTCCGCTGGCCATCGTCATCCTCACGCTGCTGGGCATCGTGAACTGGAAAATCCTTCTTCGCTTCTCGAAATATTTCCTGGTCCTGGCCTTTGTGATCGGCGCCGTGCTCACGCCGCCCGACGTGGTGTCCCAGTTGTTCCTGGCCGCCCCTCTCATCGTCCTGTATTTCGCCTCGGTCCTGGTCTCCTTCATCCTCAGGCCGGGCACGGGCGAAGAGAAAAAGAGGAAAAAGGCTAAAAAGTAGCGGCGGGGGCCAAACCCCCGCCGCGAAAGCGGGTAGTGCGGGGCTTCAGCCCCGCTTGCGGGTAGTGCGGGGTTTCAGCCCCGCTTGCGGGTAGTGCGGGGCTTCAGCCCCGCTTGCGGGTAGTGCGGGGCTTCAGCCCCGCTGAAACGA
>JBDRLK010000725.1:0-5029 GCA_043813155.1 Pseudomonadota bacterium
CTCAAGAATTTCAGGTTTTCCCCCGCCATTCTCGACAGCGGCGATGCCGTACCCTACAAGATAAAATACGTCTATTCATTCGAACTGGATTAGAAACCGGCTCGTCAACCTGGGCAGGCGCAAGCTTCAGCTTGCGTCTTCGGGGCTAATAATCACTTTTCGATCATTGTTTGACATTTGTAAAAAATAACGTATTAAGTAGATATTCGATATTGAGTTCAAGGAGGATATTATGAGAATTAAAGGATTTTTACTGATCATGGCCGCCATGCCGGCCATGTGCGGATTTGCGGCGGGTTGCAACGGTTCCGATAATGGAGCAGACGATTCGGATACAGATACGGCCGACCTCATCGATACGGCGGATACCGATGTCCCTGACACTGCCGACGTTCCCGAGGACACCGACGTGCGGGATGACGCTGTCGACGGCGACGGGCCGTCGATCTGCATCTCCGATCTGGACTGCACAAACGGAATATTCTGCGACGGCCGTGAGAAGTGCTATGACGGCACATGTCACCCGGCCGAAGAGCCGGAATGCGTCGACGAGTTCGATTGCACGAACGAAACGTGCAACGAGGAGACCAAGGCCTGTGATTACGAGCTCAACCACGACCTGTGCGACGACGGAGAGGTGTGCACGGGCCAGGAACGCTGCAGTGAATATCACAGCTGCGTGAGCGGGACCGTGCCTGACTGCAGCGACGACGACATCTGCACCATCGATATCTGCGACGAGGACAGGGGCGGGTGCGTCCATGACCCGAGGGACCTGGACGAGGACGGCCACGAGGACGACAATTGCGACGGCGACGACTGCAATGACAGGGACCCCGAGATCTATCCCGGCCGTGACGAAATATGTGACGACGGGAAAGACAACAACTGCAACATGATGGTTGACATGACCGATCCCGAGTGCAGGCCTGAGAACGATACGTGCGACGCCCCCATCGAGCTCGAGGAGGACGAGGAAATTCTCGGTTCCACGTGGGGGACCTCGCATAATTACAGCTCCAACTTCTGCTACATATACAGCGAGAGGGACGTCACCTTCGTGCTCACGCTGGAAGAAGAAAGAGATCTTATCGTCAACGTGTCGACCGTCACGGCCGGCGCCCTCGACGTGGCCATACAGTCGACATGCGGCAGCACGGTCTCCGAGCTGGCCTGCCAGTCGGGCAACAGCTTCACCATGCGCAGGAACCGCGTGCCCGCCGGGACCTACCACGTCATCGTCTGGACCACCATCGAGGGGGATTTCAATATCTCCTATTCGACGGCTGAGCCGACGGCGCGACCGGCAAACGACCAGTGCGGCGGCGCGGACGACGTCTCGGACGGGGGGATATTTTCCGACACCACCTTCGACTGCCTCAACGACTACCTGCCCACGTGCAGGACAGGGGCCGACCCCGACACGTTCTACACGTTCACGCTCGAAGAGGCGAAAAAGATAACGATCGGTGGTGCGGCCGTGGGGGCATACCCGTACGTTACCGTGGCCCTCATGACCACCTGCGGGGACAACACGTCCCAGCTCGAATGCGCCACGGGGTACACTTCCGCGACGATCCGGAGAAACTTCCTGGAAGCCGGCACTTACTGGATATCGGTCGACACGAGCGTCGAGTCCAATTACAACCTCACGGTCACGTTCGAGGACCCGATCTTTCCTCCGCCCAACGACCGGTGCGACGGGGCCATCGACATTTCCGACGGCGGGTACTTCATCGGCGACCTGATGGAGAGCTACCGCGATTACACGACTTCGTGCAGCCTGGCGACCTACCTCGACGTCACCTACATGTTCGAGCTCACGGAGCCCCAGGACGTGACGCTCGAGCTCTGGCCGCTGGGCGCGGCCGCCGAGATGGCCCTCGCCGTGGTCGGGGACTGCGGGGACATGGAAACGGAATTTCGCTGCAGGCGCGGCAACCCCGCCGGATACACGCTCCGGAGCGTGCCCGAGGGGACCTACTACGTCATCGTTTCGGGCACGCTGCACGGAACGGACACGATCAAGGGGCGGTACCTGCTGACGGCCGAATACGGGCCTCCCACGCCCGTTCCGGCCAACGACTCCTGCTTCGGGGCCGAGGACATCAGCGAGGGAGGGACCGTCATCGGGTCCACGATCGCCACCTTCGACGATTACAATACCATCTGCGGGCCCTCCAACTATTTCGACGTCGTGTACACGTTCACGCTCACGGAGGACCACGACGTCATCATCGACGTGGACCCGGACACGACCATGGGCGTCGCGCTCGAGATCCAGAGAACCTGCGGCAGCTCAGCGTCCATGCTCGACTGCGCGTCCTCGGAAAGCGGGGAGATGCACTCTCACTCCGTGCCCGCGGGCACCTATTTCCTCATCGTGGACACGCAGAGGGAGACGGACTTCAACATGGAGGTCACGTTCGAGGACCCCACGACGATCTGCGACGGCGCCGAAGTCATCGAGGTCGATCTTTCGGGCGGGAGCTTTTCCTGGAGCGATTCGGACACGACAGTCGGGGAAAGCAATGACTTCCAGGCGACCTGCGGCAGCTCTGCAATGAGCCCGGACATCCCCTACAAGCTTGTCGTGGATGAAAGGGCGCTCGTTACCATCGAGGACACGGCGGCCAGCTTCGACACGGTCCTTCACGTGCGCAGCCTGTGCGACAACCCAAGCTCGCAGCTGTACTGCGACGACGACGGCGGCTTCTGCTCGCTGTGCTCGCGCATCAGCGCCGTGTTCGCCCCGGGGACATACTTCATCATCCAGGACGGGTACTCGTCCGGAGGCTCGGGAACCTACACACTGTCGGTCACGGCAACGCCATCGTCGTAACAGTAATCAATTGGTGCTGACCCCGGGATCGGTCAAAGGATCGGGAGGCTAAAGCCTCCCCTACCCCGGATTACGATTCTGAGCTTTTTTTCCTGTCCAGGACCATGCGGATGGCGCCCTTGGGGCAGTAGTGAGCGCAGAGGCCGCATCCCTTGCAGTACTGCAGGTCGATCACGATTTTCCCGCTATCAGCATCGCGTGTAATGCACAGGTCGGGACAAAGCAGCCTGCACACGTCGCAGAAGCTGCACATGACGGTGGAAAAGCACAGCTTGGCCTGCGCCGCGGCTTCTTCCCTGTCAAGGGTGGAAGGGGGGCGCCCGTCGGGTATTTTACATCTGTCCAATGTAACCTTTGCCTTATTCACGGCGCAGGCTCAAGCCTGCGGCTACCGCTTCAATAAAAACGCCGGGTGCCGTCCCTGGACCAGCTCGAACATCCTCCTGTCCAGGCTGCAGGCAGCGCAGTCATAATCATTGTCGCAAAGCGCACCGGGCAGAAGCCCCATGAGGCTGTAGCGGCACACCCTCTCCCCCTTCCTCCACACGGCGGCGAGCCGGTCCAGCTTGCGCTGCTCCATGTCAATGCAGTCCGTAGGGCAGACAAATCCGCAAGCCCCGCACCCCGTGCACGCGTCGAGGTTATTTTCCCCGAAGGCCAGCGTGACTTTCTTCGATTCTCCCCTCCCGGAAAACGTGATCGCATGCGCTCCCACGATGTCGTCGCACACGCTCACGCACAGGCCGCACAGGATGCATTGATTGCCCCGGCGCGCCGCCTCGAGCCTGCCTCCCTCCACACCCATCCGCGACGCCATGGTGCGGACCTTTTCGGAAGCCGGAGCGAGAGCCACAAGGAGCTCGAGCACGGTTTTTCTCAGCCTCGTTATTTTTTTATCACCCGTCGTCACGAAGATATTCTCTTCAACCGGGTAGTTGCAGGATGTAACGATTTTTTCCCTGCCGCCGCGCCTGACCTTGACGATGCACAGCCGGCACGCCCCCGAAGGCTCAAGCCCTTCCACCGAGCACAGGGTGGGTATGTCGATGCCCTCCCTGCGCGCCACATCGAGCAGCAGCTCCCTCTCATGGGCCCTGACAACTCTGCCGTCGATTTTCAAGGCTATTCTCTTGCCGTTTCTCATATTCTTTGGCACGCCAAAGCTTGTCCCGAACGAAGTGAGGGAGCCGCTCTCGCGTGCAGCTACACCAGGAATTTAATCATTGCCGCGGCCGCCTTCACGCCCATGGCCGCCGCGCTCAGCACGCTCCTGGGACCCGTGGTCACATCGCCGGCGGCAAAAACCGCCGTCCTCCCGGTCATGAGCGATGCCGGGTCCACCTGGATCGTTCCCGCGATACCCCTGCGTATGCCGGCCTGATCGAATGCCCAGCCGCAGTCGGGCGCCATGTCCATGGCCGATATATAAAAAGACGACTTCAGCGTAAAAGGCCCGCCAAGCTTCTCGCCCAGCAGTCTGCCGCGGATATCCCGCCTTGCGAACGACACCCTGGCGCAGCGCAGCGCGGTGAGCCGGGAGGAGCGCTTCACGAACGAGACCACCCGTGCCGGGGCCAGCACATCGATGCCCTCTTCGAGCTCATCATGGGCCGCGGGGAAGGGGCTGATCAGCGTTACGGACCTGGCGCCCAGCCGCAACGCGGCTCTCGCCGCGGTCAGGGCCCAGGGGCCGTACCCCTCGACCACTGCATCGCGGCCGATGGGCGGCGCCTTGCCCGTCCTCACGTCTCTCATGAAAGACGTGACATGCGACGCTCCCCCTGCTGCGCGCTGCCCCTGCTCGAAAAGCGCCGAGGCCGCGCTCGCGCCCGTGGCGATCAGGACCGCATCGACGCCCCGGCGCTCAATCTCCTGGAGCGATGTGATGTCCACGCCTGTCTCGATCACCACCCCTTCCGCCAGGATCCTGTCCGTGTCTCTTTTCAGATCTTCATAAGGAAGATCGAATTCCCCCAGGCCGTACATGAGCATGCCGCCCGGCTTTTCGTTTTTTTCATAGACCGTTACTGCCAGCCCCTGCCTCGCCAGCACGCTGGCCGCGGAAAGGCCCGCCGGGCCGGCTCCGATAAGGGCCACCCTTTTCCCGCGGGAGGCTGAAGCCTCCCCTCCCCCCCGGTGTGCGGATGATTTCCCGCGGGAGGCTGAAGCCTCCCCTACCCCCCGGTG
>JBDRLK010000726.1:0-4338 GCA_043813155.1 Pseudomonadota bacterium
TCGGAACCCCGGAATACATGTCCCCCGAGATCGTGAGCGGCAGGGACATCGGGCCGACTTCCGACCTGTATTCGCTCGGGTGCGTGGCCTACGAGATGCTCGGCGGCGAGCCTCCCTTTTATCACAGGGTGCCCTCAAAAATCATGGTCATGCAGGCCACCAAGCAGCCGAAGCCGCTCATCGATATCGCCAAAGGCATCCCCCCCGCCCTTTCGGACATCGTGATGAAGCTTCTCGAAAAAGATCCCGGGAAAAGACAGCAAGATGCCTACATCGTGATGAGCCAGCTTGATTCCGTCAAGGTCGAGTCCGAAGCCGCGCGCCCCACGGTCCCGCAGGGCGTGGACAGGAAACAGAAACAGGTTCCCACGATCACGTCCAGGCCGATGGGCCGCTCGGCCCTCTGGAAGACTTACGTGTCCGGAGCCAGGACCATGGCGGAAAAAGCGGAGAAGCAGAAAGTAAACATGGCAATCCTGGAGGAGATGGAGGAGCTGTGCTTCGAGATGGAGGGCATTGAAAAGCAGCAGGCCGCGCTGTCGGCCACAATGGAAAAAATCGAGGGTGAGAAAACAGATGCCATAAGCAAGCTGCGGCGCGCGCTGGATGCCCTTGCCCGGGAGATCTCCCAAAAAAATAAAATCCTCGCGGCCGCAACAAAGGAAATCGGCGATCTCGAGTTCCAGGTCGGTGAAATCCGCAAGAGGATGGAATCCCGGGAATTCGAAACATCGGGGGAGTTCAACAAAGTACGCGGCAGCCTGCAGAAATTCGAATCGAGAAGGCTCGAGATAAAGGACAGGCTGGCCAGGTTATCCGCCTCACCGGGCATGGAGCTGATGCCAACCGGCATTACGTAAATACTTTTTTTTTGCGCCCTGGTGCTGCGGGACCTCGACGCGTTCAAGACACGCCGGGGGCGTGCAGCTGCAACAAGATATTTTTTTATTGCAAACCACCTCATATTTAATTAAAATTGAATCCAATAACGTTGGAGTACGTTCAATCGGGGGACTGGAAATCGCATAACCAGCATGCATGACACGGCCGAAAGCCTCGTAGGCACCACACTGGCCGACAAGTATGAGCTCGCGCGGCTCGTCGGCGAAGGCGGCATGGGCGTGGTCTACGAAGCAAGAAACGTCTTCATCAACAAGAAGGTGGCCGTCAAGATCATGCTGGGCGACATCTCCCGCGACGCCGAGGCCATCGAGCGATTCAAGCGGGAGGCCGCGGCCGCGGGCTCCATCGGCCACCCCGCCATCTGCGAGGTCTACGACCTCGTCTTCGACCAGGCGCTCAAGCGTCTTTTCATCGTCATGGAGCTTCTGACGGGTGAATCCCTGGACGAGCTGATCGAGAAGCACGTCATGATCCCCGTGAGGGCGGCGGCGGACATAACGCGCCAGATGCTCGAGGGGCTTGAAGCGGCGCACCGCGCGGGGATCATCCACAGGGACCTGAAACCGGAAAACATTTTCCTCGCAAGGACGCCCGATGCCAACGGTTACTGCGTCAAGATCATGGATTTCGGAATTTCGAAATTCAAGTCGGGCATCAACGTCAAGACCATTACGAAGAGCGGCGTGATCCTGGGCACGCCCTATTACATGAGCCCGGAGCAGGTCGAAGGCCGCAGCGACATCGATCACCGCAGCGATGTTTACTCGACAGCCGCCGTGCTGTTCAGGATGCTGACCGGCAAGATGCCCTACGAAGCGGGGAACGTCAGCGGCATACTCGTGCAGATCGCCACGAAACCGTTCCCCACGCTCAAGGATTTCGACTCCAAGCTGCCCGATGTTTTCGGCGGGATCATTGCAAAGGCAACCGCAAAAAATGCCGATGACCGGTTTGCTTCGGCCCTGGACATGAAAAACGCCCTTATGAAAACCGGGTTCTGCACGAACGATAAATTCATTCCCACGTCGAAAATTGCGGGCGTGACCGCGGCCTCCCCGGCCGACACCATGTCAAAATCAGCGCCGGCTTCAACGCTTGCCCACATCAAGACGATCCAGAAGAGCATCAGGCGGAATCGCTCCCTCCGCCTCATCATCCCGGCCTTCGTGGTCGTCATCGCTGTTGTCGTGGCCGCCATCGGGCTGAACTCGTTCGAGCGGGGCAGGACAAAGGCCGAAGACACCTACACGAAAAACATCGAGATCCTGCCGGCGGGGAAAATGGCCCGGGAAGAGCCCGGCAGGATCCCCGCCCTAAAAGCCGAAAAACAGGAGCCATCGAATCCGGTCGACACCGCGGGGACCCCGGACATCAGCGTGACCATAAGCAGCTGGAGAAAACAATGCGCGCTGAGCCTTGCCGGCAAGACGATCGACGGCGGTCCGGCCGTGAAAATCCGGCGCGCGCTTCTTCCCGCGAATCTCGTTATCAAATGCGGCGATGAGACCGCCTCCCACCCCCTGGCCGCGGACGGGCCCGATGCCGTGACCCTGCAGGCCCCCGAGGCGCCCGCCACGGCGGCAGCTGCGGGGGGAGCCGGGGGCAAGATGGGTAAGATGACAAAGCCGCCAAGGAAGACGGGCGCAAAAGTCAAGGCCGACGCCGAGGCGGAAGCTAAAAAGGAGAAGGACGGCAATGCCGCCGGCGCGAAAAAAGAGCCTGAGAAAACCAAGGGAAAACTCAGCACCTCACTGAAAACAGATTACGATGACTAGAAGCTGCATTTTCATAGCCGCGGCAGCGCTCTTTCTCCTGTCCAATGCCGCCATTGCCCAGAAGGGGGCGGGGGAAGGCACGGAGGAGAAGAGAAAAGCGGAGGCCAAGGAAAAGTTCAAGAAAGGCATCGAGTATTTTAAAAACGAGAGCTATGCCAGCGCCCTCGTGGAATTCAAGAACTCCTATGACCTGAGCCCGAAATCCTCGGTCCTGTTCAACATCGCCCTGTGTGAAAAGGCCCTGTTCCGCTATGACAGCAGCATCGAGACGTTCCGAAAATACATGGCCGAGGCAAAAAAAATAAGCGAGCAGGAACGTGAGGAAATAGCGGCCCATATCAAGGAGATGGAGCAGCTGGCTGCGAAGCTCATGGTCCTGACCGACCCGGAGGGCGTGGAGATCACGATCGACGGCAAAACAAAGTTCAAGACACCCTTGAAAACCGCTGTTCTGCTCGGCCCCGGAGAACACACGGTGGAGGCGAGGAAAGAGGGTTATGAATCAGTGTCCAAGAGCCTGATCCTGTCCGAGGGCGTGAAAAGGGAAATCCCCATCAAGCTGGAAAAGCTCAAGAAGGTGTCCATCCTGACGGTGATGGGCAGTGACAAGGATGCCGTGGCATCCATCGACGGCGGAGAGAAAAAGAGCCTGCCGGCCGACTTCAAGGTCGAGGCCGGAAAGCACGTGCTGGCCGCCGAAGCTCCGGGCATGATCCCCGAAGAGAGGGAGGTAACCATCGGGGAAGGCGAAAAGCTCGTTCTCGACATCGGGCTGACGCCGATCAAGGGCACGGAGGGCAAAGGCGAGCCAAAAAAGGCGAAAAAGCCGGTTTATAAAAACCCGTGGCTCTGGAGCATCCTGGCCGTTGCCGTGGCCGCGGGGGCGGGCGTGGGAATCTATTACGGCGTTGCCGGCACGGGCGGTGAGAGCAGGGTCATCCGGGAGATCACTCCGCCATGAGAGCGATTACAAAAACATCCGTCGCGGCGTTTCTGCCGGTCATGCTGGTTCTTGTCGTCCTGCCCCAGGTTTCCTGCGACGGCAGCGGCGAGATATCCGGCCCTGCCGTGGAATTTGTAATCCATTACGAGCCCGCCGTCATCGAAACCATCGCATCCTTCACCGTGTATATCACGGCCTCGGATTTCAGCACGCCCAATCAGAAGTTCTGCGATCCGGGCGAGGGTTTCACTTACCTTCCGCGCGAGCTGGATGGAAAATCCTTCGCAATCCACCAGGGCCGCAAGTTCTCCAACGAGGCGGCCCTGCGAATCGAAGGACACGATGCCGATCATGCGTTGTTGATCACCAGGCAGGGCATGAGCAGTTTCCCTGACAGCGGCGTGAGCGTGGTTAATGTGGACCTGCAGGCCACATGTCTCAATATCATCGATTGCCCCGACAGGGAAGAAGTGCCGACCGGCAATTACGACAGCCAGTGCGACAGGGGACAATGCACGACAAACGCAACCCCGGCTGCCGGCATTTTCAAGGATGACGGACCCATTGAAACGGGCGAGCTCTGCGTGCCGGAAGAAGAGTGACGGGAGGCTGAGGAGGCTTTGGTGCTGCACGCCCTCGGCGTGCCCACGATAATCCGTCGTGTAGCTGCACGCCCTCGGCGTGCCCACGATAATCCGTCGTGTAGCTGCACGCCCT
>JBDRLK010000727.1:0-4678 GCA_043813155.1 Pseudomonadota bacterium
CCCAGGTAGAGAAAGCCGTCCCCGCACCTGTTGAGAAGGCAGTTGATGAGACAGGCGTCATTGTCGCTGGCATTGCCGTCATCGCACTCTTCGCCAAGCTCGCTCTCGGCAACGCCGTTGTTGCATGCCTCGGTCACGCACCTCGAGTCAATGCATCGGCCCACGATCCCGCGTATGCTGCACGCCTCTGCCTCGCGCAGCACGGGCTCGCCGTCCACGCACACGTGATTGTCCGTGTCGCAGACGCCGTACGGGCCGCAGGGGTCGTCTTCGTTGCACTCCGCGTCTTTCGAGCATCTCCACGTGCAATCGTTCCTGCAGCTGTCGTTGCCGTCTTCGTCATTCCCGTCGTCGCAATCCTCGGCCGGGTCCACGACATTGTTTCCGCAGTCCCGGGCAACGCAAAGCCCTCCCCGGCAGACCCGCGATGCGTCCCCGGCCGGGCCGCAGGACGCGCCGTCCTCGAGGTCCGGGCCGGCCTCGCACAGCCCGCTGACGCAAAGCTCCGGCCCGTTGCACGCGGCCCCGTCATCGCAATCCGAATCGGCCCCGCAGACCGTGAGACAGGCCGGATGATTGTCCGGCACGGAAGGCCGCAGGCCGAATGTTTCCTCGGCTTCGAGGCACGTGCCGTTCCCGTCCGCGAACCCGGTTGCGCAGACATCCAGTCCGACCTCCCCTGCACATTGCAGCGTGGCGCAGCTGCACCAGGGAAGGCTCTCGGGACACAGCCTGATTGTCCCGGTCCCTTCATCGGTCACGCCGCAGGGGAGCTCGAGCGGCCCCTGCTCGAACAGGGGCATGGCGCTGCAGGCCGCCATGCTCGAGCCAAGAAGGATGATCATCAATCCATGTTTTACAGGCCGGCTCATCCCGTCGCTCATTCCTCTGCGCTTACACACGCGCCTTCCGAGCATTGCTCGAGTGTGTTCAAATCCCCGTCGCTGTCGCATTCCGTTCCGTCGGACAGGCTCGCGCCTTCGCATTGATGGGCCTCGCAGAGCCTGCAGACCCCCTCCAGCCTGCACTGCTCGTGCGTTATGCAGGTGTACATGCAGGTGTTGTCGCACCCGTCACCGTCTGTCATGTTGGCGTCATCGCAGTCCTCGGTCCCGGCAAGAACAAACCCGTCACCGCACCTGTTCTCGATGCAGTGGATGAGGCACGCATCGTTGTCGCTCTGGTTGCCGTCATCGCACTCCTCTCCCGGGTCAACGACCTGATTCCCGCATTCTTCCGGCACGCACCGCGCGGCGATGCACCGTCCGACCATGCCGAGCTTGCTGCACCTCGTTTCATTCGCCCACGGCGACCCGGGGATACACAGGTGCTGCTCCAGGTCGCACTGCTCGGTCCCGTTGCACGGATCGTCGTCGGCGCACTGCGCGTCTATATCGCATCTCCACGTGCAATCGTTTCTGCAGTCGTCGCTCCGGTCGTCCAGGTTGCCGTCGTCGCACTCTTCGTAGGGCTCATCCACCACGCCGTTGCCGCAGGTGGACACGGTGCATCGCCCCGCCCTGCAGACCCCGGTTTCTCCCTGGAGCATCATGCACGAAGCGTCGTCCGGCGCGTTGCCTGCGCTTTCGCAGAAACTGTCCACGCACGTCTCCCGGCCGTTGCACACCGAGCCGTCGTCGCAATTATTGTCTTCGCTGCACACGATGACACAGGTCGGGTGATGATCGGACCTCGAAGGCTGTACGCTGCCCGCTTCTTCCAGGGCAAGGCAGGACCCGTCTGCGTGGGCCAGCCCAGAATCACAATTATCCGGGCTGACACGGGCGCACGTCTGCGTGAGGCAGGAGCACCAGGGGTATTCCTCGGGGCAGACCCTGATCGCGCCGGTTTCCCCGTCCGGCACCCCGCAGGGCTTTTCCCGCGGGGGATCCTCGAAGAGAGAGAGAGTATTGCACGAAACCTGGCACAATACCGTGATGGCGGCCGGCAGGAGCAGTCCCGCCCCGCTTTTCGCTCTTTGGATCTGCATCTTCCGCTCTTTTACCGCACGTCCCGTGCTAAAAACATAAATCCGAACAATCCGATTGCTCCAGGCCCTGGGACGCCCGGGCTTTCTTCTCGCTATCCGCTGTCTTCCCCTTCCAGTCCGTGAAAAAATACAATACCAGGGCTGCCACGGCGCTCCCTGCCGCGAGACCCAGTGTCACGTCCGTTGCAATCATGAGGTCCTTGCCCAGCTCGTAGTCCTCCCGGGAGCTCTCATAGGGGTCATAGTCCTGATCGAGGGCATAGGCGCTGGCTCCCATGGCGATTGTGGCGGCCGTGCACGCAATGGCAAGTCCCGTCGTGCTCCAGAACCAGTGTTTTTTCAGCTTCTTTTCAGGCTCCAGCGTTGCGCTGATCACCCGCTTCTGGTTCAGCTGCATGTCGACGAAAGCCTCGAAATCACGGTAATCGTCCCTTGTGACCACGATGGAATGCCCGCCCACGCCGAGCTCACCGTAAAAGGGCGTGGTCCCGGCCTCTTCCCCGTCAATCCGGACAAGGGAGCCTTCCATGTTCGATTCGATCGTCACAAAACCCACATTCGGCGCTTTGAGGAGATAAACGTCCAGCTCCCTCGTCTTGCCCGACACGATCTTGACGTCCCTGTCATCGGGTATGTATCCTTTTGCCTCGACCCTCACATTGTGAAATCCCGGCCCGACCCCCAGCTTGCCCTTCAGCGGGCTCGTGCCCTTCTCCTCTCCGTCCACGAATACGGCGGCGCCGTCGATATTCACGTGGACCTCGATCGTCCCGATCAGGGCGTTGATCTCTTCAATGTTCTTTTGCGCTTCTCCGCGTCTCTCCTCGTCAAGGACCTTGGCGTACTGTTCCAGGTAGCCCTCGAAGGCTTCCAGCGCATCCTCGTACCTGTGCAGCGCCTTGAGGCACATGGCCCTGTTAAGGGCTGCCCCCTGCGTGGGATAGCGCTCCAATGACTCCTCGAACTCAATGAGGGCCGCTTCCCAGTTCTCCTGGCCAACCAGTATCACGCCCTTTTCAAAGTGCATTTTCGCTTCTTCTTTCCCTGTTTCCAGGTCGTCCTCTTTTACCTTCTCTTTCACAATGGACTTTTTGCCATGCGAAGATGCGTCATCCTGAGAAAGGACGACAGGTGCAAACAGGAATAATGCCGCCAGGACGCATGCCATGGCTGTTTTCAGCATCAGGTTCTCCTATTCCTTGAACACTGTTTCAATCGTTGTGGCGTGACCGGCTTTTTTCAGCGTATCCTCGCTTTGCTCCTTCTTGACCTTTGCCTGTTTCGATGCCGCAGCGCCCTTGTCTTTCACCTTGTCCCCATTTTCATGGTCTTCACCGCCTGCATGCTCTTCCTCCTTAGCCTTTTCCATGTTGACCGTCACCTCGATGTTCTCCATGCCCGGCTCGGGCATTATGCTCGTCGAAAATGAACCGTCATTATCCGATTCGATCTTGATCCTGTGCGTCTTGCCGTCCGGCGTTATAAAAAACGGGTTGCCGGGAACCAGCGCCTCATCGTAAAAAATCCTGCTTCCCCCGGGAACAAAGGACAGCTCAACCCTCGCCTTTTTTTCTTCATGACCGGGCGGCGATTTCGAGCCGGCGCTCTCCGCGCTTTTTATGTGCGTACCCTGCAGGTTCTGAGCCGCCGGCTCATTGTTTTTTCCGGCCGACACGCCGATGACAGCCGCGCCGGCCGCAGCGCACACCAGGGCGGCGGCGGCAACAAGCCAGATGAACCTGTTTTTCCTTCCCTTTTCCCCCACCTGCTCAGCCCTTGTCCCCTCGCCCGCGCCATCCCCGGCAAGGGGCAGCTCCATGGTCGTGTTGAAGATTTCACTCTGATAATCGACGATCGCTTCCTCGAGCTCCGCGCAGCTCTGAAACCTTTCGGCCGGGTCTTTTTCCAGGGCCTTCTGAACGATCCTGATCAGCCTGCCGGTGACATTGACCTGCGAGAAATCATCGTCAAAATCAGGCTCTTTCGAAATTATGGCATGAAAAATCTCTTTGTAGCCGTCCCCGTCAAAAGGCAGCCTGCCCGTAAGGCAGCGGTAGCAGATAACGCCGATGGCGAAAATATCGACCCTGTGATCGAGATCCTTGGCCGCTTTTGCCTGTTCCGGGCTCATGTAGATGGGTGTGCCCATGGCAGAGCCGGAGCCGGACGGCGTTTTTAAGCCCGTTTCCGTCTCAATTTTCGAGAGCCCGAAATCAAGAATCTTTACTTCCCTGCCCTTGTCACTCTGGCAAAGGAATATATTTTCAGGCTTGATGTCCAGGTGGATTATGCCCTTGCGATGGGCCTGCTCCAGCGCCTGGATCACGGGCCGGATTATCTTGATTGTCTCATCCGTATCCAGGACCCGCGTCTTTTTCAGATAAGCCGCCAGGCTCTGCCCTTCCAGGAGCTCCATGACGATGAATGGCGTGTTGTCATCGAGGACGTCCATGTCGTAGATTTCAACGATGGACCGATGGCCGATCGCCGACGCTATCTGGGCTTCCTTCGCAAACCTGTCGAAACCCTTGCTGCCCCTGGCAAACCGGGGGAGCAGCACCTTGATGGCGACCTTCTTTTTTATCGTCTCATGGAACCCTTCCCATACAGTGCCCATTCCCCCTTCCCCGATAAGCTCCACGAGCCTGTACTTGTTCTTGATTATCTGGCCGGGCTTTAGCATGAAAT
>JBDRLK010000728.1:0-14577 GCA_043813155.1 Pseudomonadota bacterium
GACTATGAAACCCTGCTGTCTGAAAGGGAATTTCCCGGGCTCACCTTTGCCGAAGACGACATTCCCAAGGATATCATGATCGGCACAATAGAAAAGGAATACGAGCCGTCGAAATTCCCCCACCGCAAGATCATCAGCGCCCTGATGAAGAACATCATCGAGAGCAGGCTGGCCAAATATTTCCACGGAAGCGAGGACACGGCCTGTTATGCCTGCCACCATCACAATCCGGAAGGCAAGAAGCCGATCGCCTGCAGCAGCTGCCACGGCAGGACCTCGGGCGATGACGGCATACGATCGGGCATGCCGGGCCTGAAGAGCGCCTACCACCTGCAGTGCATCGGCTGCCACAAGGCCATGGGCATCGAGAAGCTCTCCGATTGTGAAGCCTGTCACAAGAAAAAGCCGGAATGAATTGATAACATGGTGGGCGGGGCTTTATGCCCCGCCGCTGCGGCCTAATCTTTCAAAGCCTTGAGTGCGGCCTTGAGAGCTTTGGGGTCGGCAGTGCGGATTTTATCGATGAGGCGGGACCTGAGGGATTCGGGTCCGCCTTCCTCCACATCCTGAGCGGGAAGTGAAAGGGCTTTCCTTACCGTGTTCACGTACTCGGCGGGCACAACGGGTTTTTCGAGATAAAACAGCTTGCAGCTGCGGGGCTCGGACTGGATTTTTTCCAGCGCCTTCTGGCCGAGCTCGTCCTTGCCGTGGGCCGTGACGACTACGACGGGAATCCCCGCCCTTTCCTTGTTTTTCTGTATGTACTTGAAGAATTTAAAGCCCGACATTTTCGGCATGACCAGGTCGAGGGAAATGACATCGGGCTTTTTCTCGGTCATCCTGTCCAAGGCATGTCTTCCGTTGCTTGCCGCCATGACGTCGAATCCCGCGTTCTTGAGGATCGTTTCCAGGTAGAGCCTCACGTCCGGCTCATCATCGACGATCAATACTGTCTTACCTGTCGTGTCACCCATAGGGTCCTCCGGTGTTAATCTTTTAAGGGTTTCGGCCTGGGGAGCCGATTGCGGGGCAGTTCCAGCGTGAACACGGATCCACTGGACAGGGTCGAGTCCACATTGATCCGGCCGCCGTGCTGATTGATTATTTTCCTTGTAAACAGCAGGCCAAGGCCGGTCCCGTGCCCCGAGCCTTTCGTGGTAAAAAAGCTCGTAAATATCTTCTTCTTGATCTCGTAATCCATGCCGCAGCCGTTGTCTTCAACCACATAGTATATCGTATCATCCTTTTCATAACATGAGAAGGCCACTTCGAGGTTCGCATTGTCACTCATCAGGCATGCGTCCACCGCGTTGGAAATGAGGTTGGCCAGGCATGTATGGATGCCTTCGGGATCCATGAGGGCTTCTTTCATGGAAGAAGAAAAGTTGGTTTTCAAGCTGATGCCGGACTGTTTCATCTTGTCCATGAACAGATTGGCCACCTCCCGCGCAATGGCGGCGGGATCGACCATTTCAATCTCCGGCTCTGTTCCGCGCGCGAAGCTCAGGAACTCCTTGACGAAGGTGGAGACCTTGGTGATGTTGTTCTCCAGCATGTCCCAGCCTTTTTTCACAAGCTCATCGTCCCCCCTGTTCAGGCCTGAATTGACCACGTAAATTCCCCCTTCGAGGCCCATGAGAACGTTCTTGATGCCGTGGGACAGGCCGGCAACGGTCTGGCCCACGGCGGCAAGCCGCTCATTCTCTATCTTCTCCCGCTCTGCCTGAACCAGGCGCTCCTTCAGATATAAAACCTCGGACACGTCGATGGACATCTCGATAACCCTGCTTACGGACTTGTCGTCCACAATGATCGGAGCGGCTGTGACCACGTAATGGGACTCGTTTCCATCGGCATCGATCCCGGTCTGAAGGCTTCGATGGATCTTTTTCGTTTCAAAGACCTTCAGGGCCGGGCAATCGCCGCAGGGCTCGCTGCTTCGCTTGTACAATTCATAGCAGTATTTAGAATTCTTCCTTCCGAATTTCTTTTCAAACAGCCTGTTGGCTTCCACAACTCGAAAATCCCTGTCCACAACCGTGATGTAGCAGGGAACATTGTCGAAAAGAAGACGGAGCCTGCTTTCGACTCGCCGGTAACCGGTGACATCGATGGACATCTCGACGATGTAGGGGATGCTTCCATCATCATCCTTGAGAGGAAAGTAGTGCACGGAATAGATCGTGGTATTGCCGTCCCTGTCTCTCCCCGTCTCTTCTGATTTGCGTTTCTTTCCGTCCGCGAACGTGCTTGCCGCGAGGCACTCACCGCAGGGATCATGCCTCCCCTTCTGGACGTCGTAACACTTCTTTCCGTTCCACTCCCCGAACGTGTCCCGGAACTGCCTGTTGGCCATGATAATGTTAAAATCCTTATTGATCACGGCGATATTCATGGGCGCATGGGCGGTCAGCCTCTGGTACATGTGCTCGTCAAGCAGCTTGTTCAGCTTTTGCATTGATGTCCACCTTTTCCTGCCCCCTCAAACATACCGTCCAGGTAAGCAAGGAATCTATCCACGTCCAGGGGCTTTTCGAAGAACTGCTCGATGTCCACCTCCATGCCGGGAACGAGCTTGCTGAAATCGGGCCGTTTCATGCCATAGGCGCTGCCGATGCCGCTGATGATGATAACGGGGATGTGCTCGAGCGCCTCATCGCTCTTGAGGCTCTTGAAAATAGACATCCCTGATTTCCTGGGCATCATGATGTCCAGGCAGATGAGGTCCGGCAGCTCTTTCTTTGCAAGGTCGATGGCCTCGAGGGGATTGGTTGTCGCCACCACATCGAAGCCGGAGTTACCAAGAAGCGTGGTCAAATAGAGGATGATATCTTCTTCGTCGTCGATTATCAGGATCTTGCGGCTCATCGTGCTACAATGCGACTTCTTCGATGCAGTCCCTCAGCTGCCTGATGGTGAAGGGCTTTTTTATCCAACCTAAAATCTTCTGATCGCAGTAATCGCCCAGTTTCCTTGACCTTGATGCCAGGATGATCCGGGCAACGGGGACCCTGGCGTCGCTCATGAGCTTCGCGCAAATGTCAGCGGTTCTTTTCCTGCCGAGCCGGCAGTCCACGACTATATAATCGGGCCGGAACTCCTGGATGACAAGCGCGCAATCATACTCGCAGTCCACGAATGTTACATGAATGTCGTTTCCCCCGTCCGGATCGGCCATGTCCTTGAGGAGCGTGCCCTTCTCCCCCAGAACGAGAACGTTCGGCCCCTGCTCCCTGACGAGCTTGAAGTAATCGCACTGTTTGCACGAAGGCGTGCAGTTGAGCCCCATGCAGCCGAGACCTTCGGGAAGGTCCCTCAGTTCGTAACAGCGCCTCGCCCTGGAGCGGAATGCTATGCACTCCCTGCACTCCGGTTTCGCGCTTCCCTCCGAGGGAAAATATTCCCAGCAGTACTGGAACGCGGGAGAGTCGGCCGGCTTTCGTTGCTTTGGCGCAGCGTTATCTCTGTCTCCCTGGAGATGCACGTCTTCAACGCAGATCCTGAAATGCCCCCCCAGGGTTCGGTGTGACCTGAGCTTTCCGGCCCTGACCCACTTGAGCACGGTGTCGGGTGAAACGGACAGCATCCTGGCGGCCTGGGTCGTGGTAAGATACTTTCTGCTTTCAGTGTTTTCTCCGGTGTCCATGTTATTTGCCATTTCCTGAAATACTATATAAAGATATTCTACTCCGGATACAATATTTTTTCATTTTTATTGCGATGGAAATGTGAGAATCATCGCGAGGCGGCGAGCATTTTGAAGCCGCGGCGATCTCGAAAATAGAACATGGGCCGCCCAACGTTTCTATTATCGACTATCGACTTTCCTCTTCTCGCGGCCGATGCTCTTGAGGTAGACGAGGGCAAGGGTCCTGTAGAACATGTGGGCGAGCTTTGAGTAGGGCGCGTACCAGAGCAGGAAAAAGACCACGACGAGGTGCACGTAATAGATCGTGTAGGCGGGCACGGCCGCCCCCTGGATCCTCACGAACTGGGAGGCCCCGCCTGTCAGGAACGTAAGAAAGAGCATGATGAGAAACAGCCAGTCCGGGTAGCCGTTCGCGCCGACTTTTTCAGGGTCCGTCAGCCTGTTGTAGAAAATAATGAGCAGCCCGAGCAGTCCGGCCGCGAGGCTCGCGTTGCCCAGCCACTTGATGGGGTGCGCCAGCGGGATCGGCGGCTCGAGGTGGAAGCCCATCTGGGCGACCACGGCCAGGCCGGCCGTCGCCATGGCTCCCATGAACCCGAAGAAAACGAGGATGTGACCCCAGGAGCGTGACCTGTTCGCCTCGCAATCGAAAAACGTCCTGTGAAAAATAACCTCCATGATCACGGCGATCAGGCTGGAAATGAATCCCTTGCCCGCCTTGCCGTTCGCTTCGTTCAGCCCCTTCCAGAACCTGTAGAGGCCTATGCCCGCGAACAGGAATATCAGGGCATTGCCGCCCATGAAGAGCGCCTCGAGCCAGGGATGGGGAAGGAATTTCTTGAAAACAATCTCCTCGCCATGGATGTAGCTGAAATCGCCGCCCGCGAATTTCCAGGCCATGACCGCGACAAGGATCATGGGAACGAGAAGAAGAAAAGGAAGCGCCCCGGGGCTGGCCAGCGCCTTGCCCATGAAGGAGGGGAAAGAGTAATGCTCGAACGTGTAGGCGCGCAGCGCGGCAAGCACGTCGCCCGGCTTTGCCCCCCGCGGGCAGTGCACGCTGCAGTCATTGCACTGGTAGCACATCCAGATGTCGGGGTCCCTGGCCAGCTTGCCGGCCTGGCCCCAGCCCGCGAGGATCATTTCCTTGCGCGGAAAAGGTTTCTTTTCCGGGGACAGGTTGCAGACGACCGAGCATGTCGCGCATTGATAGCACTTCTTCAGGTTCTCCCCACCGGCCTTTTTCACCTTTCGTATGAACTCCAGGTCGGGTTCAACGAGTCTCTTGTCAGCCATTAATACGCTCCTTGATTTTATGGATTTTTCGCGGGTTACTCGAAAAAATACTTGCAGAACTTTATGAAAATTGTCAAGTGCAAGAAGTTTTTTCCGGCGCTCCACGCCGCAAGGCGCGGCCTTTTCATGCCGCGGCGCAGCAACCCGGAAAAACCTTTAAAATCAATGTGTTAGATAGTGTACAAGTGTTCATGTTCAACGTGGAAAAAATATATATTTATATTGACATGATCGCGGAAAAGATTTACATACTCTGTGCCTGTAAATGAACCACTGCTCATTTTCAAGGCAGAAAACCGGTGAAATCGTCGGGGGAGAATAAAAACAATAAAATCAGGAAAGTGAAGCCATGTCAAAACTAATCAAACCTCATGGAAGCGACACATTGAAGATCCTTCTTCTCGAAGGCAAGGAAAAGGAAGAAGAGCTCAAGCGGGCCGAAACCCTGCCGAAGGTGGTCATGTCGACACGGGCGACCGGCGACCTGATCATGATGGGCATCGGTGGCTTCACCCCGCTCGAAGGTTTTATGGGACATGACGATTGGAAGGGCGTGTGCCGGGACATGAAAATGCAGGGCGGCACGTTCTGGCCGATCCCGGTGACCCTGGACCACGACGAGAAGATCGAGGCGGGAACGGATATCTGCCTGGTTTCCGATGAGACGAACGAGATCATGGGAACCATGAAGGTGCAGGAGAGTTACGAGATCGACAAGAAGTTCGAGAGCCAGCACGTTTTCACGACGAGCGACGAGGAGCACCCGGGCGTCAAGGTGGTGATGGGTCAGAAGCCGTGGAACATCGCCGGCAAGGTGAAGGTGCTCTCCGAGAGCTACTTCCCCAGGGATTTCAAGGGGATCTACCAGCGCCCCGCCGAGAGCAGGAAGATCTTCGAGGATAAGGGGTGGAAGACGATCGCGGCGCTCCAGCTTCGCAACCCCATGCACCGCTCGCACGAGTACCTCGCGAAGATCGCCATCGAGGTCTCGGACGGCCTTTACATCCACCAGCTCGTGGGCAATCTGAAGGCCGGCGACATCCCCGCGGACGTGAGGGTCAACTGCATCAACACGCTGGTCGAGAACTACTTTGACAAGAACCGCGTCGTGGTCGGCGGCTACCCGCTTGACATGCGCTACGGCGGACCGCGCGAGGGGCTCCTTCACGCCCTGTTCCGCCAGAACTTCGGCTGCACGCACATGATCATCGGCCGCGACCACGCGGGCGTGGGCGACTACTACGGCCCCTTCGACGCCCAGGACATCTTCCACCAGCTGTGGGACGGCGCGCTCGAGTGCAAGATGCTGCCCATCGACTGGACCTTCTGGTGCTACACGTGCGGCGGCATGGCTTCCATGAAGACGTGCCCCCACAAGAAGGAGGAGCGCCTGTTCCTGAGCGGCACCGCCCTTCGCAAGGGCCTTTCCGAGGGCGGCGATATCCCCGCCGAGTTCAGCCGCACCGAGGTCCTGGCCCTCCTGCGCGAGTATTACGCCGGCCTCACCGAGAAGGTCGAGGTCAAGCTCCACGGCCATGCAACGGGAGATGCCGACACGAAAAAATAGATCGGTGTTTAAAAAGGACTAAGCGGGGGAAAAGAAATAAAAAAAACATTAACCAACACAACAAGGAGCTTATCCGAAAACATGATCAGGTTTTAGGATATGCTCAAAACAAGGAGGTACCCATGCCAAGCTATGTAAACCCTGAAAAATGCGATGGGTGCAAGGCGCTGGACAAGACAGCATGCCAGCATGCCTGCCCCAACGACCTGATGGTCTTGAACAAGGAGACCATGAAGGCCACCAACCAGGACCCTGCGATGTGCTGGGAGTGCATGTGCTGCGTGAAGATCTGCCCCGTTCAGGCCATGGAAGTCCGCGGCTATGCCGACTTCGTGCCGCTGGGCGCCATGGTCACCCCGCTTCGCAGCAGTGATTCCATCATGTGGACTGTCAAGTTCCGCGGCGGCACGCTCAAAAGGTTCAAGTTCCCGATCAGGACCACGCCGGAAGGAAAAGCGGATCCCACGGGCGGCTTTGGATCGTCGGACGATTTGAGCAGCCAGTATTTGTTCACCGAACCTGAATCATGCGGCATGGATGGCCTGCCGAAGGTAAAGTAGAAAGGAGTGTCGCTATGGCGAATTTTGAAACTGTAGAGATCAAAACAGATGTATTGATTCTCGGTGGCGGCATGGCGGCCTGCGGGGCCGCCGTTGAAGCCGCATACTGGGCAAAGAAGAACAACCTGAAAGTCACGCTGGTTGACAAGGCCTCGATGGACAGGTCCGGCGCCGTTGCCATGGGCCTCTCGGCCATCAACCAGTACGTGGGCGTCAAGGACGGCCAGAACACCATCCAGGACTACCTCACGTACGTGCGCAACGACCTCATGGGCGTCTGCCGCGAGGACCTGGTGGCCAACATCGCCAGGCACGTTGACTCGTCGGTTCACCTGTTCGAGAAGTGGGGCCTGCCCATCTGGAAGGACGAGAAGGGCGCATACGTTCACGAAGGCCGCTGGCAGCTGATGATCAACGGCGAGTCCTACAAGATCATCGTGGCCGAGGCCGCCAAGAACGCGCTGGGCTCGGACAACATCTACGAGAGGGTGTTCATCGTCGAGCCCCTGGTGGAAGGCGGCAAGTGCGCCGGCGCCGTGGGCTTCAGCGTGAGAGAGAACAAGTTCTATATCTTCAGGGCAAAGGCAACGATCGCCACCATGGGCGGGGCCGTTCACGTGTTCAAGCCCCGTTCGATCGGCGAGGGTCTGGGCCGTTCCTGGTACCCGCCGTTCAACTCCGGCGCGAGCGCCTACTTCACCATCAAGGGCGGCGCCGAGATGACCTGCCAGGAGGTGAGGTTCATCCCCGTGCGCTTCAAGGACGCCTACGGCCCGGTCGGCGCCTGGTTCCTGCTGTTCAAGTCGCGGGCCACAAACGGCCTCGGCGAGAACTACATGGAGACGAACAGGCCCGAGCTCGACAAATGGAAGCCCTACGGCATGGTCAAGCCCGTCCCGGCCAACCTTCGCAACTGGCTCATGATGATCGACGTCAAGGACGGCAAGGGCCCGATCTACATGAGGACGGAAGAGGCGATCAAGAAGCTTTCCGAGTCAGAGACCGACGAGAAGGCCCGCAAGAAGAAGCTCAAGGAGCTCGAGAAAGAGGCCTGGGAGGACTTCCTGGACATGACGATCTCGCAGGCCCTGCTCTGGGCCGCCACGGACACGTTCCCCGAGGAGAAGCCGTCCGAGATCGCCGCGTGCGAGCCCTATTTCATCGGCTCCCACTCCGGCGCCTCCGGCGCATGGGTCAGCGGTCCCGAGGACATCGCGCCCAAGGACTACTTCTGGGGCTATGCCAACATGACGACCGTCAAGGGCATGTTCGCGGCAGGCGACGCTTCCGGCGCTTCCAGCCACAAGTTCTCCTCCGGCTCCCATGCCGAGGGTAGAATCGCCGCCAAGGCGGCGTGCAAGTACGCGGTCGAGAACGCGGGCGAGCCGGCCTACGACGCGGGCAAGCTCGAGCAGCTCAAGGAAAGGATCCTCAGGCCGCTCGACCTGTTCGAAAAGCACAAGGGCGAGACCACGGACCCCGACATCAACGCGAGCTACATCAGGCCCAAGCAGTTCATGTTCCGCCTCCAGAAGCTCATGGACGAGTACGCGGGCGGCGTTTCGACCGACTTCACGACCAACAAGCAGCTGCTCGAGAAAGGCCTCGAGCTGCTCAAGTTCCTCCAGGAGGACTCGGAGAAGCTGGCCGCGGAAGGTCACCACGAGCTGATGCGCTGCTGGGAGAACGTCCACCGCATGTGGCAGGCCGAATCCCACATCCGCACCATCCTGTTCCGCGAGGAGACGCGCTGGCCCGGGTATTACTTCAGGGCCGACTTCCCCTCGATGAAGGACGACTGGAAGGTGTTCGCCAACTGCAGGTACAATCCCGACAACGGCGAATGGGAGATGATGAAAAGGGACATCCTCTCTGTCTGACAAGTTGCATCGGATTTACCGGCCGGGCCCTTGCCCGGCCGGTAATCATTTCCATTCAGGTCTTCGATAATCATGGAACAAGATAAAACTATTTGTCCCCACTGCGCTCAGAAGATGTCCCGGTGGACCCCGCCCCAGGAGGCATCGTGGGGGCCCGGGCCGCAGTATGTCTGCTTCAACGACGACTGCCCCTATTACAAGAGGGGCTGGGAGTGGATGAGGTCCCAGTTCAACCAGAACGTTTCATACCGGCACAGGTACGATCCCGCGACAGGGGAATCAGGCCCGCTTCCCGTCTGGTCGGCCGACGCCTTGAAAGACCGGATCGTGGAATAAATGTAGTGCGGGGCTTCAGCCCCGCTTGAAATCACCGGAGTAACTCATGAGAGAGATTGACAACCTCAAGCAGGCGATCCTCAAGGAATACCCCCGGCTCACAGAGGAAAGCGGCTTCACGTTCAGCTGCCACAAGGGCGTTTCCTGCTTCAACCGGTGCTGCGCCGACATCAACATCTTCCTGACGCCCTATGACATCGTCCGGATGAAGAGCAACCTTGGCATCTCGTCGGGAGACTTCCTTTCAAAGTACACGCTCGCGCCCTTTGACGAGAACCTGAAGTACCCGGTCGTGCTGCTGAAGATGGAGGACAATGAAAGGAAATCCTGCCCCTTCGTCACGGAAGAAGGCTGCAGCGTGTATGCCGACAGGCCCTGGGCGTGCCGCATGTACCCGCTCGGCCTCGCGTCCCCTGCCGAGGGGAGCAAGGACCTGGACAAGGAGTTCTACTTCATCCTCAAGGAGCCCGACTGCATGGGATTCGAGGAGAAAAAGGACTTCACGGTGGCGCAGTGGCTGGACGACCAGGGTATCGCCGGGTACAACGAGATGGGCCGGGAGTTCAAGGAGCTCACCCTGCACCGTTATTTCAGTGAAGGCAACAACCTTTCGCCCGACAAGGTCGAGATGTTCTTCACGGCCTGCTATCACCTTGACAGGTTCAAGGACTTCCTCTTCAAGAGCAGCTTCTTCGACAAGTTCGACGTCGACGACGAAACAAGGGACAGGATAGGAAAGGACGATGTTGAGCTCATGAAATTCGGAAACAGGTGGCTGCGCTTCGCCCTGTTCGCCGAAAAGACCCTGCCCATCAAGGAAGACGTCCTGGCCAGGGAAAAACACATGATGGACATCACGGGGGGAAGGTAGGCGCAGGCTAAAGCCTGCGGCTACCCCTTGCAGCACGCGCTCACGGCAGACTATACCCTATTTGTGGGCGGAATTCCGTCCCTAAAAGACTACCTCCATCGGGGTAGGGGAGGCTTCAGCCTCCCGCGCTGGCCTTTACACGCAGCCGGTCGGTTTCGCCAGGCCGGCGACCTTGCAGGCGCCCTTGGCGGGACCGGAAGGGAAGAGCTCGTAGATTCTCTTCAGCGGGAACCCCGTCTCCTTGCAGAGCTTGCGGATCATGGGGGCGATTCCGAACTTCTGGTAGTAATCCCTCAGGTAGTTGACGATCTTCCAGTGCTCGTCCGTCATCGCCTCGACGCCCTCGGTCGAGCCCAGGGCCGCGGCCACGGTTTCATTCCACTGTTCCGGCTCCAGCATGAAACCATCTTCGTCCACGTCGATTTTTACGTCACCTTTTTCAAATGTTGGCATAACAGTTCCTCCGTTTCTTTATTACAGGGGTCGGACGTTGAATTTTGTGTTCTCCTGAATGCATAATTCAAGGTCCGACCCCTTCCTTTTAAGCAGTTGTTAATGCATTTCTATGTATCCGCAGGGACAGTTCTCGGCGCATTTCTTGCAGCCGTTGCAAAACTCCAGCTTGAACTTGTACGGCTCGCCCTTGACGAGCGGCTTGATCACCGCGTTGTCCTGGCAGAAGCTCCAGCAGTTGTCGCACGCGAAGCACATGCCGCAGCTCATGCAGCGCTTGGCCTCGGCAACGGCCTCGTCACGGGAAATGGTGGAAGTGATTTCCTTCCTGATGTTCTTCAGCCTCTCCTCGGCCGGAAGCTCATTGACTTCACTGCGGGCGGCTTCCTTGTAGAACGAAAGCATCATCTTGTCGTGCTTGACGATCTCAAGGCCCTTGAACTTCTCGGCCGGGGCCTCGCCCGCCACGACTTCGTGAATGGCTTCGGCGGCTTTTCTTCCCTGGAAAATGGCGTCCACCACAAGGCCCAGGCTGATGTCATCGCCTCCGGAAAAAACGTTTTCAATCTTCGTCTTGCCCTTGTCATCGATCTTTATCCAGTCCCTTCCCTCGTGCAGCTCGTCAAAGCCCTCGAAATCAGGGGCCTGGCTCACGGCCGTGATCAGCGAGGTGAACTCGAGATCAAAGGTCTCGCCCTCGATGGGAACGGGCCTGGCCCTGCCGGAAGCGTCGGGCTCTCCCAGCTTCATCTTCTGGCACTTCATGCCCGTGGCCTTTCCATTGCTCCTGTAGATCTCGATGGGCGCGGCCAGGAGCTCGATCTTCACGCCTTCCTCCTCGGCGCCCTTGATCTCTTCCTCGATGGCCGGCATCTCTTTTCTCGTCCTGCGATAGAGGATGGTCGCGTCGGCGCCGAGCCTGCGGGCCACGCGGGCCGCGTCGATGGCCGTGTTTCCGCCGCCGATAACCACGACCTTGCCGCCCACGTCCACGCTCTCGTCGCTGTTGATCCTGTGCAGGAAATCGGTGCCGGTCATGACGTTCCCGGCGTTCTCGCCGTCGACTCTCAGCTGCAGGCCCACGTGCGCTCCGATCCCCACGAAAACAGCCTTGTAGTCCTTCTTCAGGTCGTCATAGGTCACATCCTTGCCCACGGCGGTGTTGAGCTTCAGCTCGACGCCCATGTCCACGATGCGCTGTATCTCGGCGTCGAGAACCGCCGGCGGAAGCCGGTAGTCGGGGATGCCGTAGCGCAGCATCCCTCCGGCCTTGGGAAAAGCCTCGAAAATCGTGACAGGGTAGCCGCGCCGCGCAAGGTGATAGGCGCAGGCCAGGCCGGCAGGCCCCGCTCCGATGATCGCTATTTTATCGGTTTTCTTGTCCTCGACGAGCTTTTTGGGGGCCAGTTTTCTCTCGAGCCCGAAATCGGCAAGGAACCTCTGGAAATTATGGATGTTGACCGGGCCTTCCTTCTCCTTGCGGTTGCACTCGATCTCGCACGGGTGGGGGCATACGCGCTCGGTAACGGCCGGCATCGGGTTTGTCTCGAGGAGCATGTGCCAGGCTTCCTCGAAGGCCTGGTCGTAAGTTTTACCGAGGTCCTCGGCCCTTGCAACGGTCATGAGAATATCCCGTATCCGGTTGCTGTTCGGGCATCCGTGGATGCAGGGCGGCTCCTTTTCAACGTACTTGGGCCTCAGCGGCGAAGTCTCAACGCCGGAAGATCCGGAGGAGCGTGACAATCCCTTCAATCCTCTCTTCTTCTTTTTTACTACTGTTGGCATGGCGCTACTCTCTCTCTTGTATGGATTTTCTTGGTTTGCTCCCCAAACTTTATGCGGATTTCCCCTCGAATTGTCAAGATGTTCTGCATTTTGTTTTCCCGCGGCTGCGCTTGTATTGCGCAGCGCGTGACACCATGGAAGAAGCCCAGGTTTTGACCCCATCAGAGTGAATGTGTGTATAGCATGACAGTACGGCTTTGTAAAGAAGCCCGTCCCTTTTCCTGCCGAGCCCGACCCCTGTCTCCACCGTCATGCAGCCGGCGTCTTCTGCCGCGTTTTCCACCGGTCCGGAATAATGAAACTCGTGCCCCTTGATAACGGTTCCGACCTCGAAAAACGGGTTCGGCCGGTCCACGCGCACCTGCGTGTAGCCGTGCCCCACGGGCTTTTCATGCATGGCAAGCTCCATGGGAAACACGCCTGCCATGGGGTAGGTGTCGTGCTTCCAGGCAAGCGACGCGCACAGATAGATCAGCCCGCCGCATTCCGCGTACACGGGCATGCCGCCCCCGGCCGCTTTTTTTACGGACTGCATCATGGACGTGTTTTGTGCAAGGCCGGCCGCATGGGTTTCCGGAAAACCGCCTCCGATGTACATGGCGTCAATATCGGGCAGCCCGGGATCTTCCAGGGACGAGACGGGAACGAGACGCGCGCCCGCCGCTTCCAGCGCCTCCAGGTTTTCGGGGTAGTAAAAGGTGAAAACGCTGTCCGCGAAGTATCCTATTGAAACCGTGGCCGGAATTTTTTCAGGGGTGCCCGTCTCGTCCGCATCGAGAGGCCCGGCCGCCCGCGCAGCGGCGAGGAGGCCGTCGCAATCAAGATACTCATCCCCCGCGTCAGCCAGGCCCTTTTCCAGCTCAGGGCCATGATCGAGCTCGGCCGGCGTCACGAGCCCCAGGTGACGGTTGGGGATGAGAATCGATTTGCCGTCCAGCTTCGGAAGCGCCCCCAGGACAGGCAGGCCGCAGTATTTCCCGATCGAGTCCCTGACGATCCTCTCGTGCCTCTTTCCCCCCACCCTGTTGAGGATGACCCCCGCGATGCGCACGTCCGGGTCGAAATCAACGCAGCCCTTGATCAGGGCCGCCAGGGTGCGCGTTGTTTTCACGGCGTTCACCACGATCACGACAGGCGCGGCGAGCAGCCTGGACAGCGCCGCCGTGCTGTGCGTGCCTTCGACGTCCCGCCCGTCGAAGAGGCCCCTGTTGCCTTCGATAACGGCTGCATCGGACCCGGCGGCCGCCCCGGCAAAACGGGCGGCAACGATTTTCGGCTCGACCATCCAGGTATCGAGGTTCCTGCACGGGGTCCCTGACAGCCGGGAGAGCCAGGCCGCGTCGATATAGTCCGGTCCTTTCTTGAATGCGGAAATCCGCAGGCCTTTTCGCCTCGCAGCAGCGAGAAGGCACAGGCTTGCGATGGTTTTTCCTGAATCTCCGGACAGGCCGGCGATGACCAGCCGCGGTATGCTTGAACCCATGGAGGAGGGGCCGGAAACCTACTCTTCGTTCGCCTGCCTGGCCGCAGCTTCTTCGTGGGGAAGCTCGAGAAAGCTTCCGCCGAAGTAGGTGTACACGCACTTGCCGGAGTTAACCAGCACCTTGATGGCCTCCTTGCAGGTCTTCTTGTCGGCATCATCGCCAAAAAGCTGCGACATGGCCTTGATCAAGTCCGTGGGTTTCAGCTTTTTCTTTCCCTGTGCGTCCTTCACCAGGTTGTACATGGCGTCTGCTACTTCTTCAACTGTCTTTGCCACGGCAGTCCTCCCTAAAATGTTAGATGTGCGGATGTCTTGTAGGTCAAGCCGGCATGCTTGAAGTCATCGATATGCTCCTTCTGGAACTGAATACCGGCCATCCTGAAGAATTTGGGCCAGCCGATGCGCTCGATCCACTCGCCCATTCTCTCGTATTTCCTGGCGTTTTTAGCCCAGAGCTCGACCAGGTTCTTGACCGCGCCCGTCACCTCGGGCCAGCGCGGCGGGTTGTTGGGCAGGAACGGGATCGCCAGCTTGGAGAACGTGGGCTCGCTGCGGGCGTTCGACACCTTGCCGCCGACCCAGATGGACACGCCGTCGTTGAGCGGGTTGTTCAGAGGCATGGACGGGCACACGGTGTAGCAGTTGGAGCAGAACATGCACCTGTCCTCGAGAACTTCGACCGACGGGTGGCCGTCGA
>JBDRLK010000729.1:0-11333 GCA_043813155.1 Pseudomonadota bacterium
TTGCAGGCAAACGGCTCCAACGCGGAATCACTGAGCTGAGTCGCAGTGGAGAGAAACAATTCACAGCTGTCATCTTCAAGCCCGGTTTTTTCCCCGGTTTCAATTGTCGTAGTGTCGGCAGAGGATTCATTGAAGCTGCCGCCACCCTGCTCTTTGTCAACGCTCATCTGGGCCAGCGTGAGCGCAATATTGGCAATTGTCCGCACACCCTTGGGGCGTACATCCTTGTCCAGGCCATACGTAGAGACAAACAACGTCCAGATCTCGGCCCGCTGCACGGAATCGACTCCGAGATCAGCCTCCAGGTCCAGATGCTCTTCCAGCATTTCAGGCGGGTATCCTGTTGCTTCAACAAGTTTTTCTCTCAATCGCTCAATCCACACTGCCTGCTGCTGCGTCACCGTGCCGGCCTGCTCAGGTGCTTGCGGCTGCTGCGCCGGTCCGGGTGCTGCCGTTGCAGCCGGTAAAGCGGCAGGGCCGCTCATCCGGGCTAGAGTTAGTGCCAGGTTGGCAATGGATCTGACGCCCTGAGGCCGCACATCGGGGTCCAATCCGAACTCATGCACAAAAGACGTCCAGATTTCAGCTCGCTGCACCGAGTCAACACCAAGATCCGCTTCCAGGTCCAGGTTTTCCTCAAGCATTTCCGCGGGGTAACCCGTTGCTTCGACAAGTTTTTCCTTCAAGCGCCCAACCCACACCGCGACATCCCGGCTGCCGGCCGAAACGACCTGTTGGGCGGCCGGATGGCTTTCCAGTGCCGGAGCTGTTGACTTTTCCATGACCGCCGGCTCGGGTCGGGGCCGCGGAAGTGGAACCGCTGCCGGGATGGAAGCGCGTTGAGGGGCTTTGATTTTCAATTCTCCGTCACCGTTCACATGCCCCAGGAACCGCCCGTGAACTTCGTAAATCAAGTTGATCACAGAAGGCTCGAAGGTCTGGACATAGCTTATGAAGTCCGGCGAGAAAAGGCCGTCGAGCTTGCGTCTGCCGGCGGCGGATTGCAAATGCCCGAAAGCCATCATGAAAGCCTGGGCCCGGCGGAAGATCTCCTTGTCGCCGACTTTGGGGTGCAACGTGGGCACCATGTGGAATTGCCTGCCCTCCAAACACGCGGAAACCATTTTCGTCAGCGCCCAGCCGGGCCCAATCTCGATGAAATGTCTCACGCCGTCATCATGCAGCTTCCGAACATCGTGGACCAGGTCCACCTTGGTGACCAGCTGGGTCGAAAAATGCTTTGCCAGATATTCGCTGTTTATGTTTTCGGGTCTCAGATACTCGCCTGTTACCGTCGATATAACCGGGACCCCGGGGGGATTGCACGGCAATTTGCTCAATGCCTTGTAAAAAGGCTCGCGGGCCGGTTCCATGTAGTAGGAATGAAAAGCCGAAGCAATGTCGAGAATGCGCGCGTTGGCCCCGAATGACTCCGCCACCTGCGACGTGCGCTTGATGACGTCCATTTCCCCGGAAAAAATAAAACGGTTGGGCGCGTTGATGTTCGTCAGGACAAGCTTGTCGCCCGCCATCTTTAAAATGGCATCCCTCTGCTGCGGGGAACAGATGATGCTCATCATTCCCAGGGGAACACTGCTTTTCCCGGAAGCCAGCTCGGCGGCTTTTATTCTCTCGCTGACTACTTCAAACCCTGTTTCAATGTCCCACACGCCGGCCACGACCAGGGCGGCAATTTCACCGAAGCTCTGGCCGAGGATGACGTCCGGTTTCACTCCCATGGCGGCCAGCACACGGGCTATCCCCACCTCAACGGCAAAGACCGAAGCCTGGGCCCCGATCAGGCTGCCCAATTCCTTTTTCAACTGAAGATCGTCGGGATCGCCGTACATATGGGCCAGCAGGTCGAAATCAAAGGCCCTGGACGTCAGGTCGTGAACCGTGTCCAGGATTTCTTTGAAATGTCGGTTATTGTCGTACAGGTGACGGCCCATCGTTATGTACTGGCCGCCCTGGCCGGGCAGGCAGAAGGCAAGCTTTTCAGGCCTGGCACCCGTCTCGACCCGGGACATGAAAATACCCTGGGACGCGAGCGGGCCCAGGTCGTGCCCGTTTGTCGCCATCTTCAACGTGGAAGCCAGCTTGTTTCTCAAGTCGTCCTGGTTTTCGAAGGTCACCGCCAGGCGAGTGGAGCTGGTATTGCCTTCCGAGATGAACTGGGGCACGGGCGTCTGCTTGAGCGCGCGATTTATCGCCACGCCCAGGTCCTGCCGTCTTTCCGCGAGGCAGATGAAAATGTTCGACGAATCTCCGTCCTGAGACCGGAAACTCCGCTCCTCCCAGCCCGCCGCCTCGTCCTGCTGCGAGACCTGCGTCATCGTCGGGATGGTCTTCCCTGCTTTTTTATCCGCTTCGTTTTTCGGCGCCGTGACAACCGCAAAATAGTTGGCGCCGCCCAGGCCCAACGAGTTTACTGCCCCGGCTTTTACCTCCGGGGCCAATGGTTCCGTTCCATAACGCGGTTGAACGCGATCTTTGATCTCTTCGATTTCCGGGCGTGGAGTTTTCAGGTTGCGGATTCCGGGTACTTTCCCGGTGCGCAGCGCCTGAATCGTGGAGAGCATTGAAGCCGCGCCCGAGCCGCCGTAGATATGCCCGATATGAGACTTGATCGCCGTTATTTGAACAGGATTCAATCCTGTTTGCGGCCGGAGCTCCGCCGCCAGCGAACGGGCTTCAACCAGGTCGGAAAGAGGGTTGGCCGATCCATGAGTGTCGACCACGCCGATATGCTCTATCGGGATATCCGTCCTTGCCAGGGCATTGCGGATCGAAAGGCGAACCGCGCTTTCCGTGGGAGCCACCATGGTCTTGCTTTCCGCTTCAGAAGAGCCATGGACGCTGTGAATCACGGCAATGATGTCATCGCCATCGCGCCTGGCGTCTTCAAGGCGTTTGAGCAGAAAGAAAACGCCGCCTTCACCGATCAGGAAACCCGCACCGTCGGCGTCGAACGGTCTTGCGACCTTTTCGGCAACAGCTCCCAACGCGCATACTCCGCAGGTAAATTCCGCGCTCAGCTGGCGGTTCAGCCCGCCGCTGATGACCATGTCAACGTCGCCGAACATCAGTTGATACTGCGCGGGCACCAACGCCGCCAGGCCTGAAGAACAGGCCGAGTCTACCGTAAAATTCGGCCCCTTCAGGTTGAGCTTATTGGCTATTCGGCCCGCCGTGACATTGGTCATCCACCCGGGCAACGTATGCTCGGTCACGGGAGGGCCGTCCTCTTTCAATTCCCGGGCCGCCTTATTGGCGGAATCGACCAGCAATGCCCCGTCAATTGCGCTGTCCGCCGCGCAATCGGCAACGGCTGCCGCATATTCATCGGCAATGATCGGCGAAAATATCGTCGGAAAATAGTCATCGTGCATGGAACCGACGCTTACGGCGATGTCCTTTTGGTCTTCAAGCTTTAACCCGGCATCTTCCAGGAGGCGATCGGCCAGATCCAACGCCAGCAACTGTGTCGGCGCAATCTGGGAAACAGCCTTGGGAAAGATCTTGTGCTTGAGAAGGTGCGGGTCATAATCTTCCAGCCTGGAGACAACGCGTGTCGTGATCCTCTCGTTTTCCGGACCTGCATCCAGGTGGTCGGCCCAGTCCAGCTCAACGGGGTCCGCGTCGACCATCACGTTCCTGCCCCGGGTGACGTTGTCCCAGAATTTTTCAACCGTGTCAGCCCCGGCCACGCGCAGCGTGACGCCGACGACCGCCATCTCCCTGGAGACATGAGGCCTTGGAGCAGGCGGCTGATAAACTTCAGCCTGCTCCAGTATCAAATGATAATTGACGCCGCCAAAGCCGCTGGTCGTTACAGCCGCGACACGCCTGCCGTCGGGATGCGGCTCCCAGGGGCTGGTTTCCGTTGGAATTTCAAGAGCAGGGCTCGCCAGCTTGGCGTGGGGGGTCAACGTGGTGTATCTTGGCATATGCGGGAAGACGCCGTTCTCCATGGCCAGCACTGTTTTAATGAGCCCCGCTATGCCCGCTGCGGCTTTCAGGTGCCCTATCTGCCCCTTGACGCTGCCCAGCTTCAGCGGCTGTGCCGAATCACGACCCGGCGCGTAAATCGTTGAAATGGAATCATACTCGTTGGCGTCGCCCACGACCGTCGACGTGGCATGCGCTTCCAGGAACTGAACGTCGTGCGGGCTGGTATCGGCTTTTTTCAGGCCCCGCTTGAAGGCCAGGCTGCGTCCTTCGACCGAAGGGGCATAAATGGCCTGGCCGGCGCCGTCACTGGAAGAACCGATGCCTCGAATGACGGCCCTGATACGGTCTCCGTCGGCGATTGCGTCTTCCATTCTCTTGAGGACCGCCATACCCACGCCTTCGCCGATAATGAGCCCATCAGCAGTATGATCAAACGGATTGGAGTGTCCGCTCTTGCTCAGTCCGTCAACGCGGCTGAATCCAACATAGATGGGGGGGTTTGTGCCCAGGTCAGTCCCTCCGGTTATGGCAATGCGCGCGTCACCCGCCATCAAGGCCTGGCAGGCCACGTCAACGGCCACGAATGAAGAGCCGCATGCCGCATCGACAGTCATGTTGTAGCCCTTGACGCCGAAGACCTGGGCCACGCGATTGGATATGGATGATGGAATGGCCCCGACCGAGGCAATCGCCGGATTCCACTGATGACCTCGCTTTTCCAGCTGCCCGGCAAAGAGCTCGGCCAGCTCTTCAATCTGCGCGGCAGGCACTCCCCGGGATTCAAGCAGAGGCCGCAGCTTGTTAAAATAGCGATGGCGCCGCAAGAATGCCGTCGTGTGCGCAAAACCGTCCACCCCGCTGGCTCCTATGACCGTGACCGCGTCCGCCAGCTTGTCCGAGTGGGCCTCTATGTTTGCATCCTTCAAGGCTTCTTTTGCGGCTTCCAGCGTGACCAGTTGTGCCGGGTCAACGCCTTTCATCGCCTTGGGCGGCAGCCTGTAGTCAAGAAATGGAAATTCAAAGTCTTCGATGAAAGAACCGACGAGAGTGTAGGTCTTTTCGGGAACATTCGGCTCGGCGGAATAATAATCTCTCAGGTGCCATAGATCCGTCGGCATTTCTTTGACGTACTCGTCCCCTTCCAGGATGTTCTTCCAGTACTGGCTGACGCTGTTTGCTTTCGGGAAGATGCATCCCATGCCAATAATTGCGATATCATATTTACTCATTATCCACTCCATGCTGACACCTTTGTCAGTTTTTTTCCGAAACTCCTTGCCAGCTCAGATGGGGAAAAAGAATCCAGGGCGCTCTTCATGCCATTATTGAAGCTTCACATATTATTTTCAAGACATTAAGGATGCCGACAATACTCCCATTCCGGCGTTTAGCGAAACATATAAATCACATGGAATAAATCGATTGTCAAGATAAAAGACAAAAGTTCAATAACGATATCATATAAACGGAGCTGCGGTTGATATCCAATGTATTGGCGAAACGGCTTTACTTCTACTCTTTCTTTTCGAACAGGCTGATGAGGCTGGGAAAGAAAACCACGGCAGTGACCAGCGTGAAGCCGAGCCCCACGGCAGCCAGCGTGGCAAGGCTCCTGAGCCCCGCGTGGTGAGCGATCAGGGCGGACCCGAAGCCCACGCCGGTCGTGAGCGTGGTGAGCAGCACGGCCACGCCGGTCCGGCGCAGCACGTAAAGCATCGACCCTTTCCCCTTGTCCAGGTAGCGGTGGTAGACGTGGATGATGCCGTCGATCCCGATCCCGATAATGCAGGGGATGGCGATGAGGTTGAACATGTTGATCTCCATGCCCGTCGCGTGGATCAGCGCCACGAACCCCAGGATTGCGACGGCAAGAGAGCCGCCCGCTGCGAGCGTCCTCCTGATGTTCCTCAGGTGGACGAGTATGCATGCCAGAACGATCAGTGACGCCAGGATGATCATGGGCGGCGTGTCCGCGACGATCATCCTGTAGACCCAGGCGGGCATGACCGTTTCAGTGGACAGCTCGAAATCCATGCCCGACTCGCCCAGGCGCCTGCGAACCTGCCCCAGCTCCTCCTCCCAGGCCAGGGCGATGGTGTCCGACTCGAGCCGCTCCCTGCACCACATGAGAACGGCAAGCTTCTTCCCGTCGAGGGTCGTGAGCATGCGCCTGATCTCATCGGGGATGTCCTGCATACCCCACGGCTCGCTCCCGACCATGCGGCGCGCTTTTTTCAGCTCGTCCGCCTGCTTCCCCCCCTTCTTGAGCGCCCTGTCGAGCTTCGGGTCCAGGAGAATGTCGCGCAGCTTCCCGATCCTTTGCGCGTGCGCGTCCACGTCGGCCGGAAGCAGGGACGCGGCCGAGAAGACCCTGTCCAGGTACGACGTCCCCCCCTTGCGGATGCGCCGGTCGCTCACCTCTCGCGCCGCCGCGGCCACGCTTCGCGCGTCCTTCACGCTGCCGACGAGAACAACGGTGGGGTCGAAGCGCATCGAGATGTTCTCGTCAACGTACTCGAAGAAATCCATGACCTCGGACTCGCCTCGAAGCATCCTGTAGTCATTGCGGAAATTCAGCTTCCCCACGCTCAGGCCGCCGTACACGGCAAGGCCCGTCATCACGAGCACGGCGGCCAGGGCCCCAGGGCGCGGGATCGCCCCCCCGGCGTCCGTGCCCTGCCCGGGCAGGGCCGGCAGATTTCCCTTCTTCCGGTCGAGCATGAAAAGAAGCGGCGGCAGCATGAGGAAGGTCGCGAGCAGCATGAAGAGAACGCCGATCCCGGCGAGAAGCCCGAACTCGGAAAACCCCCTGAAGTCCGCGATCATGAAGGCAAAGAAAGTTCCCGACGTTGTCAGCGCCGCGGTCAGGGACGGCGCCAGCGTGCCCCTGACGGCCCTCTCGATCGCCTCGGCCGGCAGCAGCCCTTCCCTGCGCCGCTCCTGGCCGTAGCGGATCACGATGTGGATTCCGAAGTCGACCCCGAGGCCGATAAGCACAGCCACAAGCATCCCGGAGAGTATGTTGAGGCTCCCGACGAGGAGCTCCGCGACGGCCAGGGTCCAGGCCGCGCCCGCGATGAGCCCTGCGGCTATGAAAAGCGGCGCAGCGGGCCTGCGGCTGACAAGCGAGACGAGCGCGATGCAAAGGAAAAGGGCGATCAGCGATGCCTTCCCCATGTCCCTGAGCAGCGTCTCGTGCAGGTCGCTGCTGAACGTGAACTTGCCGGCAT
The DNA here is from genome assembly GCA_043813155.1 of Pseudomonadota bacterium. Classification (GTDB taxonomy): domain Bacteria; phylum Myxococcota_A; class Polyangia; order DRWM01; family DRWM01; genus JBDRLK01. Next base: position 7,185 of record JBDRLK010000729.1, read on the forward strand.
AGCGGACCTTTACGCCGTACGCCTCGGGGCCAAGCTCCTCCACCGCCTCGTCGATTCCCCGGAACATGGCCCTGACGCCCTTCACGTCCACGACCCTGACCCAGGGCATCGCGAGTATGAAGGTATACCTGCCGTCCCTGCTCGTGAGAACGCCGCCCTCGAAAAGGTCGTTCTCCTTCTTCCCGGCTATTTTCCCGGCCTCCTGCCATGCCGCCTCCACCTCCTTCTTCGCTTCCTCTTCGTCGAGCGGCGGGGCCAGGGGGTTTGAATACTGCCTGGAAAGGCGAACCGCGTCCTCGACCGCGACGGTAAGCCTGTCCAGGGTCTCGAGGTCAAGGAGCCACAGGGCGCGGTCCATGAAAAAATCGACGGGAAACTCGATGGTCGCGTACCTGACCTGCTCGACCTTCTCGATGCGGCCGGCCAGCTTTCTTCCGAAAGCGAGCCTCTTTTCCGGGTCCTCGCCCTCGATGGCCACGACGAGCTGCCTGTTGCCGCCGGTCTGCTCGCGCACCGAGTCGGCCTCGCGCACCTCCGGCGTGTCCGGAGGCATGAGAGCGTAATAGCTCGCGTCGAACTCGAGCCCGGACGCAAGCAGCACCGCCGCTGCTGACGTTGCGATCACGGCCGCGACAAACGCCAGGGGGCGCCTGACCTGTGCCCTGGCCAGCCGCCCTGGAAGATCGAGCTTATGCATTCAACTCAACAACCTTTGACCGCATGGTGCAGCTGCACGCCCTCGGCGTGCCTCGGCCCGCAGCACCATTCCTTAACAGGTTTTCTTTCGCATGTATCGCCGCTTTGGCCCATAGCCCGCAGTGCGGCCCTTCAGGGCCGCCTGTAACGAGGTTGAAGCCAGCGGGGCTAAAGCCCCGCACACCATGAGGCGTGAGGGGCTCCTAACGTATCGAGCGAGGACAGAGCGAGCCCTGTCCCGCGCGGATTGAAGCCGCACTGTTTCCGGGCGCAGGATCATGCGCTCACTCCGAGCGGCGGACGTTGTACACGCCCTTGCCCGAGGCGATGGTCCGGTCGGGGCTCCCGATCGCAAAGACGCGCATGTCGGCCACGCCCACACGGTTGCCGATGCGCAGGACCCTTGCCTCGCACGCGAGGTCTTCGAGCGGGCCGGGGAGCAGATAATCCACTCGCAGGTCCACGGTGGAAACCCTGTCACCCGGGTCAGCGGCGCTCCACACGGCGGCGCCGCCGCAGGTATCGATGAGCGTGGTGATCACGCCCCCGTGGAGAGCCGGCCTGACGGGATCGCCGATAAACTCTTCGCGAAACGGCAGCTCCATCCTGGCAAACCCATCGCGCACACGGGATATCCTGATTCCCATGAACCTGTTGAAGGGGATCACCGTTTCCATCAATGTGGTGATGGTCTGTTCATCGAATTTCATTCCGCAAAACCTTTGCGGTACTATAGCCATGCTGAAAGGTTTTTTCAAGCGGAAATGACGTCTTTCTTATACGGCGCCCCGGAAGCCAGGGACCGGTTTTACAGCGAAGGCTCGCATGCCGGACCCGGATCGCGAGCACGCACGCGAGCTTCCCTTGACAGCCGCAGCGGGAGCGTCCATGATGAAAAGAATGGAGCAAGAGCGCTTTGACATCCTCTCCGCCCTAAAGGACGGATATTCCCAAGGAGGAAAATGACAGGCATTTTCACAGCTCAGGGGTTCCTGCTTCCGGCCCCCAACGGGACTCGATCCACAGGCCATCCGGGCCTGCCCGGCCCTTCGAACCTCGCCGCCTCGACTTGGTTCTCGTCGAAGCTGCAAAGATCGAAGAATAATATAGAACAACTTGGCAGAGATACAAGTAGAAGCATAAAAAATAATGCGCCTTGTATCTCCGGCATGAATGCCGGAGCTTTACGGCGCGGGAGGGGTAAAATCTCCTGTCATCTTCGCCATATCTTTTTGATTGATTCATAGGATAATTCATATATTAAAAATAAAAAAAGGAGGGCGGCATGCACAAGATAGAGAGAATCGAGCTGTTTCACATCAACGTGCATCTTGAAAAACCTTTTTACCCGTCCTGGATTCCGGGATATCCCCAGACGCATGTTCGCTATACCCTGCTCAAGCTTGTTACCGGGGACGGCATTGTCGGATATGGCGCGGGCAACGCTTTCAGCTTCGAACGATCCGGCCTGGGAGACCTGCTGGGGAATTTTTTGATCGGCATTGAAGCGGATGATTTGAAAACCGTGCGCATGAGGCTCAGGGAAGCTTCCTACCTGGGCTGGCGCAACTGGTGGATTGAGTCCGCTTTCTATGACCTCATGGGCAAAATCCAGAACAAGCCGGTTTACAAGCTGCTGCAGGACGGGGAGGAAGAAACCGTCACCGGTGCAAAAGTGTACGCTTCAACGGGCGAGCTGAAAAACATTGAAGCCAGGCGCCCATACCTGGACGACATCAGGGGCAAGGGAATTTCGGCCGTCAAGATAAGGGTGAAGGACCCTGAAAGAAAGGATGACGTGACCATCCTGAAAGACGTTCGAAAAGAGCTGGGTGATGACTTCACCATTGCCGTGGACGCCAACCAGGGCTGGCCCGTCTCCCTGATCGAGCCCACGCCCATATGGGACCTTCCGTATGCCGTGAATTTCGGCAAGGCCTGCGATGAGCTGAACATCGCCTGGATCGAGGAGCCGCTCGACATGCACGATTGGGACGGCATGGCCAATCTTCGCAAGGCCGTCAAGACCCCCATTGCCGGCGCCGAGCTGCACGGCGACTGGCATGAGATAAGGGCTGTTTTCGAGCGGGACTGCCTGGACATCTATCAGCCGGATGCCACGTTCGCCGGCGGGTTGACCGTTTCGAAGAAAGTCATGGCGGAGTGCCGAAGGCGCAAGCTCAGGTTTTCTCCCCACACCTGGACGAACGGCATCGGGCTTCTCGTCAATCTCCACGCTTTCGCGGCATGGGAGAAAAGGGAGCTCCTGGAATACCCCTACGAGCCGCCCGGCTGGGTCCCGAAATTCAGGGACGGCATCATCCCACCCATCGAGGTCAACCCCGACGGCACCATCGACGTTCCCCAGGAACCGGGCCTGGGCATCACCATCATTCCTTCCCGGTTGAGGAAATACGGAAAGCGCTTTTACAAGGCCACGCCGTTCAGGGTTGCCGTTAAAGCCGTATTGGAAAAAGGTTTGAAAACCGCGCTGGAGCTGAAGAAGAAACGGAGCCGGGGATAGCGCTTCACGTTATCCTTCCGCGGCGCGCAGGCGCTCGTGAAGGCGTCCCACCTGCAGGCAGAACGTCTCTATGCGCGCCTCGAGGATCTGGGGGAACGGGTTCCCGTCGGTCTCTATGGTCAGGAAGGGAAGCTGCAGCGCGCCGTCCATGCGGGCTGTGCCGTGGCCGCGGGCGGCGCTGCGGCCCTTGATTCTCTCGTCGACCAGGCGCTTTGTCTCCAGGTTGGACTCCGCTGAAAGCACGGCCTCGATCACGCGCGTGGGCATGCAGGCAAAAGGTCCGATGGCCATGACGCCGTGGAAGCTGCGAAAAAAGTCCTTGAACAGGTTGCCGGCAACGAGGATCGACTCTCCGCGGAAACGAACGTCGAAAAAGCTCTCGCCGTACTTGAGGATCTCGTCGATGTCGATGAACTCGTACTCGTACAGGCCGGATTTCGAAAGAATGCCCTTGATGCTCCTTTCGAAACGTTTTTGCAGAAATAACTTCAACACGAACTGGAGCTGGCCCTTAAAATCGAAATTGGGCTCGTAGATGCCCTTCTTGATGATGGTGTCGACATATTTGAGCCACTCGAAAAAGTGAGATTTCTTGACCACGATGTCCCAGGCCGCGAGGCGCTCGATAAGATCCTGGCACGAGAAGTAATCCCGGCGGACAAAGATCTCGCCCATCAGGGCGACCTTGTGCGCGTCGGCAAGCGGAAACCTCAGGTCGATCTTTGACAGGCGCCCGGCAACCTCTTCCAGGGCAGGATAGAGGCGCTTCACCTCCCGTTTTCTGAAGACCTCCATGATCTTTTGCCACTCGCGGTCAAAGGCGGCCATGGCCTCCTTCCTGTCCACGGCGAGCACGGCCAGAGCGTTCCTGACGTCTTCCATGACATCGGCGGTGATAAAAGCCTTGAGCACGTTCAACCTGTCCACGC
>JBDRLK010000730.1:0-6454 GCA_043813155.1 Pseudomonadota bacterium
CGAGGCACCGCTCGGCGCGCCCGGCGCCGGGCCGCCGGGCTCCGGTGCCGCTGATGCGTCACCCCTGGCAGGGGGAACGCATACTTGCAAAACCACCGATGATGGTGTAATCTATTCACAACGTTTTTTACGGGAGAACTGACATGAACATGGACAAGATGTGCCTGATAGTGCTAGCCGTCCTGCTTATCGCGCCGGCCTGCGACGGCGACGGGAACGGCAACGGGGACGCGGACGCGACCGATGTGCCTGCGGATGATGCGGCCCTGGATGACGCCGCTGGAGATGCCGATGGCGACGCGGATGTGGAAGATGAGGAGATTGAAGATGACATGCAGGACGTTGTCGGGGACGTGCCTGCCGAGGACGCGGACGAGGATGTCCCGGATGTGCAGGAGGAGGAGATTCCCGCGGCCACCCTGCTCGATGAGTTCTGCACCGACGTGGCCGAGGCCGTGTGCGACTACATCACCGGGTGCTGCACCAGGACCGAGGAGGAGGCGCTCATAAGCTTCATCGACTGCTCCGACCCCGGCGACAGCTCTTTCTTTCACGCCTGCTACGACGATCTTGCTTCGTTCGTCGTCGACGGCAGCGTGCAGGTGTACGAGGGAGCCATCCCGGGCTGCGTGGGCATGTTCACGGGCCTGGCGACGGATTGCCCGAACTTCAACGCCTCGTTCCTCCACAGGGAATGGTATATCCAGGCCGGGTGCAGCGAGGTCCTTCGCGGCGCGCTGAGCCCGTCGGAGGACTGCTATGACTCGGAGCAGTGCCAGGGAAGCTACTACTGCGACAAGTCGGAAGAGCCCTATACCTGCGCACCGAAGCCGGGGGCCGGGGGAGCGTGCGAGGACAATGCGATGTGCATGACCAACAACGTCTGCGTGAACGGCGAGTGCGCCAGTCCCTCGGCCCGCGGCGGGCTGTGCGACGAGGACGGTGACTGCACTCTCGGGCTCTACTGCGACGCGGACGCGGGCGGCCTCTGCAGGTCCATGCTTCCGGCCGAGACCGAGTGCGACACGGAGAGCGACTATTGTGAAGGCATGTGCGAGGACGGAGACCCCGGCAGCTGCGTCGACTACTGCAACGGGGTGTGACCAGCTGCAGCGAGAATTCCATGAAGCCTCTTGATTCCATCAAAGTCCTGGAGCTTTCGTTTTATCTTCCCGGCCCCCTGGCCGGCCTGATGCTGCGTGACCTGGGCGCGGACGTGGTCAAGATCGAGTCCCCGAAGTCGCTCGACCCCCTGCGCATGCTGGGGGGCGATTTTTCCAGCAGGGGGGGGAGGGCGTTTAAGTCGTTCAACAGGGGAAAGCGAAGCTGCAGGATCGACCTGAAGGACGGGGACGGGATCGAGGCTTTCCGCTTCCTGGTGAAAAAAGCCGACGTCCTGATCGTTTCCATGCGCCCGTCGACCATCGTGAGGCTCGGGATCGATTACGACTCGATGCGCCGGGTCAACCCGGACATCGTGTACTGCTCCCTGACCGGGTACGGGCTGAAGGGGCCCATGGCCGACAAGGGCGGGCATGACCTGACCTACCAGACGCTCGCGGGCATCGTGCACCTGGCCAGGGACTCGGAAGGGAACGTGACGTTTCCTCCCGTGCCCATGGCCGATATTTTCGGGACCTTTCACACCGTGACGGCCGTTCTCGCGGCCCTCATGGAAAGGGGAAAAACAGGAAAGGGCCAGTGCGTCGACATTGCCATGATGCAGTCCGTGCTTTCCTCGAACCTGCTGAACATGTGCCTCACGGACGTGCCGGGCGAGACCTATGCCTCGAAGGGCAAGATGCTGACGGGAAGGTACGCGTTTTACAATGCCTATGCCTCGAAGGACGGCAAGTGGTTCGTCCTGGGCGCGATCGAGCAGAAGTTCTGGCAGCGGTTCTGCGAGGTCGTGGAGAGGGAAGACCTCAAGGGAAGGCAGTTCGACACCACGGCGATCGAGGACTTGAGGAAGGTGTTCGGGGAAAAGTCCTCGGACTGGTGGACCCGCGTTTCAAATGAAGAGGACATCTGCCTCGAGCCCGTGATCGGCCTCGAGGAGGTCCTGTCCCATCCCCAGCACGAGGCCGCGGGCACCTTTTCCAGGCAGACGGACGAGATCCTCTCGTTCGGCTTTTTCCCCTACGACCCGGAAGCCGGCAGCCTGGCCGCGCCCCTGGCGGGCGAGAACACGGCCGACGTTCTGAAAGACTACGACGTTCCGCAAAGCCTCATCGATTCCCTCCTGGCAAAAAAATAGAGCTCAGCAAATTTTCTTTTTCGATGAAAGCGGGGCAGGGGAGGCTTCAGAGGCTGTGTCGCAACCCCTATGGCCGACGGGTGTCATACAACATATTGTAGCTGCACGCCCTTGGCGTGCCTGTATGTGGCGCCCCGAGGGGGCGCAGCTACAATTGCGACACAGCCTCTTCAACCTCCCGTTCGCTTCTGACAGCGCCAAAAAAAAGCACCGGGTTGCTTCCCGTGTTTTTATGGATTATAAGTTTTTGACTTTTCATTTGAATTCAATTTATTGCGGAGGGAATCATGACAAGTAGAGCACTGCTTTTTTGTGTTGCCTGCCTGCTGGCGGGCTTTGCGCAGGCGGCCTGTGACAACGGCGGCAACGGCGGCGGGACAGACGCTGCGGACGACCAGCCCGGCGACACGGTCACGGAGGGCGACGCGGAGCTTCCGCCGGACGACGTGCCCGCGGACGCGCCGGACGACGCGCCCGACACGCCGGCCGACACGCCCGCCGACACGCCTGCGGACACGCCCGCGGACAGCCCGGGCGACACGCTGCCGGGAGGAAACTGCAGCTGCGACTCGGACTGCATGGACGTGGGAGGCCAGGAAGGCGTGTGCGTGCTCGGCGTGTGCATGATCCTGGCGACCGGTACGTGCTCGGCCGCGGGCTCCACGGCCGAGTGCCCGGAGCACCTTCGCTGCTGGGGCCTTTCCAGCTTCACGGGCTCGGCCATCTGCTGGCCGGACTGCGATTTTTACACGAGCTGCGCGGGCGAATGCGACGGCGACGGCTCGTGCGCGCCCACCTCGGGCATGAACTGCGACGCCGAGTGCGGCACCTACTGCACGGGCGGGCCCGCGGGCGACGGCGAGATAGGCGGCGCCTGCGCTTCGGACGACGACTGCGCGGACTCGGGGGCCATGTGCTACCCCGAGTACTACTTCGGCGACCCCACGGGGTTCGTGGGCGGGTACTGCATGATCTTCCGCTGTTCCACGCCGGATGCGGCCTGCGGCACCAACGGCACGTGCATCGCGAACCTGGGCGGCAGCGGCGTTCACGTGTGCATGCGCGACTGCGACGCGGGCTGCGACAGGGAAGGGTACAGCTGCGGCTCGTCGGGCTACTGCTCGCCCCACTGCGGCTCGTCCGACGACTGCCCGGGCGACTACGTGTGCAACGCGGAAAGCTTCTGCGGCGAGTGCACGCAGGACGAGTGCGGCGGGGAGGAGATCTGCTACAGGTACCGCTGCATTCCCGACATCGGCGACGGGCCCGGGACCTACCCGGGGATCTCCTGCGACCTTCCCGAGCTGGAGTGCACGGGCGGGTGCGAGGACCCGGAGCACGACTGCGACGACCTCATCCGGTTCAACCCGACCAACAACCCCTCGGAGGGGGGGTACGACCCCATGCTGGGCTACATCGATTACCCGGAAAACGGCGAGACCTGGGCCAACCAGTACCGCAGCTGGCTGCGGTGCGACAACATCATGATGAACAAGTACGCCACGGCCAGGGTGGCCTGCCTGGCCGCGGAATGGGACACGGGCAACGGCATGCCCCTTGGGCTGATCGACATGAGCGAGGAGAACGGCGACATCCCGGGCACGTCGGAAGGTTCTCCCGCCCACCCGGCGGGCACGCACGAGGACGGCAGGGACATGGACGTGGCCTATTACCAGGACGGCACGGCCAACAACGAGGCGCGCATCATCTGCCCCTACGCGGACTACCACTGCACGGGCTGGCCAACCATTCTCGACGCGTGGCGCTCGGCCCTTTTCCTGGGCTCGCTCTTCGAAAATCCCAACGTGCGCGTCATCGGCTGCGACGGCAAGGCAGGGCCGCTCCTGGACTACGCCATGGATGTCCTGTGCAGGGACGGCTGGCTGACGAGCTATGCCTGCGCCAACCGCGCGCTCACCTATGAAGATACTGACGTTGGAGCCGGGTGGTTCTACTTCCACCTGCATCACATGCACATCAGCTTCTCGCCTCCAACGTACCACGGTCCGGACGGCGGCATCGGGGAGATCGACAGGCAGTGCCTGATCCCTGGCTGCCCAGCCCGACCCTACGAGCAATACCTCGAGAAATTCGGTCTGGGGGCTGCCAATCCATAGAAAGAACAGGCCTTTGTTCACATTCAGCTATTGCGGGGAGAGAATTATGATCAATAAGCCATCAGCGCTCTTCATGGCCCTGGTTTTTATGCTTTTCACGGCACCGGGATGCGACGGCGGAGGAGACGGGGAAGACGCGGGGGAGGACACACTCGAGGATGAGATGGGCGCGGACGCGGGTGAGGAGCAGGACGATGCGCAGGGGGAGGACATGCAGGATGATGACGTGATAGAGGAGGAGGAAACCGAGGAGCCCGACCTTCCGTCGCCGGGCGATCTTTGCAGGTGCGACGAGGACTGCCCGGCCGTGGACGGCCGGGACGGGATCTGCGTGTTCGGGATCTGCATGGTCATGGCATCGGCCCAATGCTCGGAGCGGGGATCGAGCCTGGAGTGCCCCGAACATTCGCGCTGCTGGAGCCTGAGCGGCTTCGAGGGCTCGATCTGCTGGCCTGACTGCGATTATTACGCGGACTGCGCCGGAGCCTGCGACGAGGAAGGCTCGTGCGTCTGGACGCAGGACACGGTGGGCTGCGATCCTTTCTGCAGCTTCTACTGCCCGGGCAACGGCACGGGCCGCAGCCCCATCGGCGGGCCCTGCGACACAAGCGCGGACTGCGCCGACGCGGGCGCCACGTGCTACCCGCATTATCGCAGCGGCGAGAACACGGGTTTTGCCGGGGGCTACTGCATGATTTTCCAATGCCCCTCGCCGGGCGCCCCCTGCGGGACGAACGGCGTGTGCGTGGCCAACCTGGGCGGCGCCGGGGTCCACGTGTGCATGGAAGCATGCGACGGAAGGTGCGCAAGGATCGGATACACCTGCGGGTCGGGCGGCTATTGCACGCCATTCTGCAGCGGACCCGAGCAATGCCCCGCGGACACCAGGTGCATCGACGAGATCTGCCAGGCCGCGGGCTGCGACATCTGCTCCGGGGAAAAACCCTTCGGCGACTGCTTTGATTCAGGCTGGTGCGACGAGGGTGTCTGCAGCGATGAAGAGTACGACTGCATAGGCCTGGACGCCATGGAGCCGAACAACAACAAGGATTCGGCAAAGGACCTGTCCGAAGGGCTGGTCGAGGACCTCTCGATCTGCACGGCCGAGGACGACTGGTTCAGGGTGCCCGTGCCGGCCGGCTTCATCACTCAGGTGACCGTGACGCAGAACATCAGCGTGGGCGACCTGGATCTCATTGCCTACGCCGGGGACAGCAGCCTCATGGGCTCGCGGTACATGGAGTTTTATCCATACTCCTGGCGCGGCTACGAGACCGGGAAGGAGACGCTTGCCTTTTACAACCAGGCCGGTGAGGACGATTATTACTATCTTCGCGTGACCGGCTTCAGGGGCGAGAGCAACTATTCCCTGTTAGTTGAAAACGTGGAGTGGCTGGACGGCGGGACGTGCACGGACTTTTTCACGTCCTCCCAGTGCCGGGACGAAAGCAGCCTCATCTTTTTCCCCTTCCCCGATCCCGAGGACGACTTTATCGGGGAATATTATGCTTTCGATACCGTTTCGAACTACAGGTTCCTGAGAAGGGAAGCCGTGATGCTGCTGCGCTACGCCATCGCGGAGGTCGCGGCGCTGTACCCTGACACGAACGCCATCGGGCTCATCGACATGTGCCAGGCCGACGCCGTCACGCCGGGCTACGATGTGTGCGACCCGCGCCACCCCGAGACAACGCACGACCAGGGCGGCAACGTGGACGTCGCCTACTACCAGACCGGGCCGGACAACAGGGCCAGGATCGTGTGCGGCCCGGGCGAGACCAACCACGACGGGTACTACTGCACGTCCGCGGCCGAGGACGAGCACATCGTGGACCTGGAGAGGCAGGCCTATTTCCAGGCCGCCATCTCGAGGAGCCCCAGGCTGCGCGTGATCGGGTACGACCGGGTCATCGGGCCGCTGGTGTCGGAAGAAATAGACAGGCTGGAGGGTGACGGCATCATCACGGCGGACGAGGCTGACGACGCCAAAAGCAAGATGACCTGGGGCTCGGGCTGGCCTTTTCACCATCACCACGTGCATATCAGTTTGCAGTGGCTTTGAGCCATTCCCCTCAACGGC